>CBFIIL010000005.1:0-55791 GCA_965662485.1 Flavobacteriaceae bacterium
ACACACTTAGAAACAAAGTACAGTTAATTGGGAACTTGGGCAACGACCCAGAAATCATCACTTTAGAAAGTGGTAAAAAACTAGCAAAATTTTCATTGGCAACCAACGAGTATTACAAAGACAAAGACGGTCAAAAACAAACCAAAACAGAATGGCATAATGTTGTGGCATGGAACAAAACAATAGAGATCATAGAGCAATATGTTTCAAAAGGCAAAGAAATTGCTATTGAAGGTAAGCTCAGTACCCGAAGTTATGAAGATAAAGAAGGGCAAAAACGCTACACCACAGAAGTTATTGTTAATGAGCTATTATTACTGTAAAATCATCTCACCTCTACAACAATAAAACCCACTCTATGTGGGTTTTTTTATTTTAATACACTGATTATTATTATTTTAATTAAATTTGAGCATGCCATCACTAAGTCCATCAACAGCAATTTTGGGTGTTCGAAAAGCCAAACATCTTCTTAGGCGTAGTTGTTTTCACTACAGCAAAACGACTTTAGACTACTTTTCTGGACTTACACCAACTCAAGCTTTGGACGAATTAGCACAAGAACCTGCAATATTTTGGGAACACCCATACGATTGGAAAGCTAATAATAATACTGGTATTATTGATAATTTCTGGTTACATACTCCAAATACCACACCCGCAGATTTTCCCAGCGGTCAATCTCGCAAACGAGGTATTATTTACGGTTGGTGGTGGTATAATAGTTTAAAGCAAAATCGCTTGAAGCACAAATTGATATTTTTTTTACACACCACATTTACAGTTTCCAAAGACAATGGTGTTGGAAAGTCATCCTATTTTTATGATTACTTGCGTTTACTTGATTTTTATGCCTATGGTAATTTAAAAACATTGGCCAAAAAAATCACTTTTGACAATGCGATGTTAAACTATTTGGATAATACTACCAACAATAAAAACAACCCCAATGAAAATTATGCTCGTGAGTTTTTAGAACTCTTTACCATTGTAAAAGGGCCACAAATTGGAGAAGGAAATTACACCAATTATACAGAAGAGGACATTCAAAAAACAGCTCAAGTTTTTTCGGGAATAAAAATGAAACCACTACGCGACACATTAGATCCCGATACTGGTATTCCTATGGGTTTTGTCAATACGTTTCAGCACGATAGTGACCCAAAAACCTTTTCAAGTGCCTTTGGCGGTACTACTATTGCAGGTGGAAGTACCGAAAGTGACATCCACAACGAAGTTGAAAATTATGTTGATATGGTTTTTACACAGCCAGAAACCGCAAAAGCCTACTGCCGTAAGCTTTATCGTTTTTTTGTAAAAAGTGAATGGAATCAAGACGTAGAAGATGATATCATTACTCCGCTGGCCAATCAACTTATGACGTCAAATTTTTCACTTTTGGACGTTACAAAAACGCTTCTAACATCTCAGCATTTTTTTGATGAAGATGATAGTGATAGTACCGATCAAATTATTGGTAGTATTGTAAAAAACCCAATTCAAATGTTGAGTGAGATGATCAATCTTTTACAACTTCAACTTCCAAATCCAGAAGCTTCCTATAGCCCAAATCCTAGTTACACCACAGATCAAATCAATTTTTATAAATTTCACCATTCCTTTTGCTACTTTAGTTTTTTTCCAGGATGTAGTATCAACCCCTTTTCACCAGATACAGTGGCAGGATACCCCGCAGATTATCAAACTCCAAATTTTGACCGCAGTTGGTTTTCGTCCAACACTGTAATTGCACGATACAAACTCATTGAATCCTTTATTTCTGGAAAAAATAAAATAAACGCCCCAAATACAAATATCTGGGTGCAATTTGATACTGTTGACTTTGTCGAAAATTCTGGAGTTTTTAGCCTTGCAAGTGATGCCTATACCCTTGTTAGTGATATGGCCGAGCTCTTGTATTGTGAATCGATTGACAACGATAGAATTCAATATTTTATGTCTGTACTCAACGACCTCAATCCTTCGTATTGGAATTCCGCTTGGTATGAGTATTTGCAAACAGGCAATGCTGTTCAAGTACGTATTCGATTGGAGGCTTTATTTACAAAAATGTTAAACGCTGCCGAATTTCAATTGATGTAAAATTTAGATGATGAAAAGAAGACAATTTGTAAAACTTACCAGTACAGCATCGGCCATAGGCTTGATGCCTTTTCAAGTACAGGCCTCACTCAAATTGGCCAATAGTGTCTTCAATTGTGATTTTACAAATCGTAAACTTGTACTTATTGAGCTCGCCGGTGGAAATGATGGATTAAATACTGTTATCCCGATTAATGTCTTTACAGATTATCAAAACTTAAGACCTAACATATATATTCCCGCCTCACAATATTTACCATTAAGTGCTATAGATTCTAGTATTCAAGGCACCAATCAAGATATTGCATTACACCCTGCACTAATCGGATTTCAATCTCTTTTTGCACAAGATCAAATGCGGATCATTCAATCGGTGGGTTACCCCTACCAAAACAAAAGTCATTTTGCTTCTAAAGATATTTATGCCACAGGGAATGATGGTAGTGGTTGGGCCAATGGGAATAGTAGTGGATGGATAGGACGTTTTATGGAACAACACTATAATCAATTCATCCCAACAACATTTCCTCTTGGGGTACAAATTGGTTCTCCTAGTCTAAATCTTGGTTTTCATGGTGTTGTAGAACATGGTTTGGCGATTAATATAAATGGTCAAGATGCAGAAAATTTTTATTCTGTTTTAAGTGGATTGGCGGGCGAAGCTCCAACGAATATTCCAAATTCTGATTATGGAACAGAACTTCAATATATCATTGATACAGATGCTTTATCAAATCAGTATTCTGAAACAATTTCAAATGCATTTAATGCAGGATCAAACCTTGTATCATATCCAAATTCAAATTTGGCCAACCAACTCAAAACAGTAGCTCGATTGATTCGTGGTAATATGCAATCCAAAGTCTATTTGGTAACTCTTGGTGGGTTTGACACACACAATGCACAAAATCAAGCTACAGGTGATATTTTAGGAACACACAACGATTTGCTATCTCAATTATCAGAAGCCGTATCGGCCTTTATGCAAGACATCAATTCAGATTCTATTGGTAATGATATTGTGGGGCTAACTTTTTCTGAATTTGGAAGAAAAGCTAAAGAAAATGGAAGTTTAGGAACAGATCATGGAGAAGTAGCTCCAATGTTTGTTTTTGGAAAACCAGTAAAAAGTGGGATTTCTGGGATTAATGTTGATTTGAGCGAAGCTACAACCGATAATAACTTTCAGGTTGAATCTGTTCAATTTGATTATCGTGCCACTTTTGCTACACTCTTTCAGGACTTTTTGGGAGCGTCAGACTCTCAAATTGATGCCACGTTTTTGGACAATTCTACCAATACAAGTTTTACAGAGTCAAAAATCATTGAACTGCTTAAAAGCAATTATAAGGTTGACGCGAGTTGTTATGATGAAACCTTAAATCCAGATGAGCCTTCAATAGGAGAATGGGCTGTATTTCCAAACCCTTTTGTAGACCATATTAATATTACAAGTGAGTATCCCGAACTCGAAACCCATTTTGAAATACACAATCAATTGGGGCAATTTATCAAACAAGGAGTATTGACTTTTAGTAATGCTAAGGCAAGGATTACTACAGATGGGCTTGCTAGTGGTTTGTACATTTTGACTCTAAAAAATGGACAAGATACTTCAGTACATAAACTGATAAAACGCTAATTCTTTAATTTGTTTTAGGAAGAATCTCGTTCAGAAAGCGTTGAATCAATCACCACAGAATGGTCCTTATTGGATTTATTTTCAAGCTGCTCCAACAGTAGGGTTGCTGCTGTTTTTCCCATCGTGTAGCTATGCTGATTAATGGTTGTGAGTTCTGGTGCTAAGTAAGGCGCCATACGTTCACTAACATATCCAATTACCGCCATATCCTCTGGGATTTTTTTGTTGTGTTCTCTAGCTACTTTATAGGATGCAAAAGACGCATCGGTATCCAAAGCAATAACTGCATCTACGGGATTACTTTTGATATGATCTTTAAAAACTTGTGCGATACCATTGCGATCGGACTCTAATACAACAGGAGCAAAACCTGCTTCTTGAATCGCTTTTTTATACCCCTCTGTTCGTTTTTTTCCAACATTTAAATTATTGATAGCAGACAACAAAACTATATTTTTTCTATGCGATTTAATCAAACCTTGTGTGGCTTCAGAAATGGCTGTATAATCGTTGGTTGTTACCTTTGTACATGGGATAGAATCAATGACACGATCGAACATCACCAAAGATTTTTCATCACTAATGGCATCTTGAAAGTGACTAAAATCTTCTAACGTTTGAGTTTCTTCAGAAACGGCAACAATAAATCCATCAACTACACCATTACTAAGCATATCAAAATTATCCACTTCTTTGTCGTGGGATTCTTTGGTTAAACACACAATGGTGCTATACTTTGTTTGAGAAATTACACTTTCTATACCGTACAAAGCACGTGCAAAAAAGCTATTTTGAACCGATGGAATCACCACAGCTATGGTGTTGGTACGTCCAGATTTTAGCCCTAAAGCAATTTTATTTGGACGGTAGTTATGCAATTTTGCCAGTTCGACAATACGTTGTTTTGTAGCATCACTAATTTCATGACTGTCATTGAGTGCTTTTGAAATTGTTGAAATTGATACGCCTAGGATTGAAGCTAATTCTTTTAGTGTTATTTTGCTACGCGCCATAAGTTATTTTATTAAAAAAAAGGTCCTCAACTTATTAGAAAAGCTGAGAACCAAAAATACAAATTAATTAATTAATATCATTACTCAGAATAGGCACTCATGCCATGTTCGTGAATATCTAGTCCTTGAATTTCTTCTTTTTCGCTAACGCGAATTCCCATAATTTTCTTCAAACCGCCAATAATGAGAATAGAAGTCACGATACATGCTGCAGCATAAGCTCCAACGCCGATCAATTGGCTTACAAATTGTTCTGTAGAAGCAAGTGCGCCAAAAATTCCTACGGCAAGTGTTCCCCAAATACCACAGACCAAATGTACCGCAATAGCACCAACAGGATCATCAAGTTTTAATCGGTCAATAAATGATACCGCAGTGACGATAAGAAGACCAGCAATTGCTCCAATCCAAACCGCATCGGCAGGACTCATTTGATCGGCACCAGCAGTAATTCCTACAAGACCACCTAAAATTCCATTGAGAAACATGGTTAAATCCAAATTTTTGAACACTACAGTTGAAGCAATTGCAGCAAAAACACCTCCAGCAGCAGCGGCAATACATGTTGTGACGAGTGTCAATGATGTCAATTCTGGATCTGCAGAAAGTACCGATCCGCCATTAAATCCAAACCAACCTAACCAAAGTACAAGTACCCCAGCCGTAGCCAATGGTATGTTGTGACCAGGGATAGCTTGTACTTTTCCATTTTTAATTTTTCCAATTCTTGCGCCTAACAAAATAACAGCAACAAGAGCGGCCCATCCACCAACAGAATGAACTAGTGTTGACCCTGCAAAATCGTAAAATGGTGTTTCAAGTTGTTGCAAGAAGCCACCACCCCATTTCCATGAGCCTAAAATTGGATAAACAAATCCTACATAAAGAACTGTAAAAATCATAAAAGGTCCGATTTTCATACGTTCAGCAACAGCTCCAGACACAATGGTTGCGGCCGTAGCAGCAAACATGCCTTGAAACAAAAAGTCAGTCCAATAGGTATACCCTTCATTGTAAGCCAAATCTAAAGCGCCGTTTACAAGCGGTGCTTCTAATCCAAATCCAGCAAATCCAAAAACACCCAAAGCACCCTCTGCAAATCCAGGATACATCAAGTTGAACCCAACAATACCATAAAGCAATAGGCCTGATGTAATGATAAAAATATTTTTAAATAATATGTTGATTGCATTTTTTTTGCGTGTTAAACCAATTTCTAAAAAGGCAAAACCTGTATGCATAAAAAACACAAGAGCTGTACAGATCATCATCCATACATTGTTCGCTAATAATTCCATAATTTATTATCTTAAAAGTTATATTGGTTTGATTTAATTTAAGGTTTCGCCGCCTTTTTCTCCGGTGCGTATGCGATACGCTTCATTGATGTCACTTACAAATATTTTTCCATCCCCCACTTCACCAGTCGCTCCAGCCTCAAGAATGGCTTTAATGGTAACATCCAAAAAGTCATCATTGACAACTATTGATAAATACCGACGTTGGATATCGCTTGTACTGTAGGCTACTCCACGGTACACATGACCTTCTTTTTCATTGCCCAATCCAGTTACGTCCCAGTACGAAAAGAAATTTACTCCGACCTCATGCAGGGCTTTCTTAACCGCAGAAAATTTTGATTTTCTAATGATCGCTTCTACTTTTTTCATAATTAATTAAATTTTGTTTTGAATTTTCAAAAATATTTAAAATTGAAATACCCCCTATAAAAAAATACCTTTAAATATAAATATTTATCAAATAAGTAATTAACACCCTATTTTTTATAGGGATAAACAAAAAAAGTATGTAATAAATAAAAAAGCCTTAGGTAACTCTAAGGCTTTTTCATCAAACAAACAAAACAAAAATAATATGTAGTATTATGGGTTATTCTTTAGAAATAACAATAAAATTAAATTATTCTCTAGTTCTTTTTCCTGGATAGGCTATTGAGCCGTGTTCTGAAACATCCAATCCAGCAATTTCTTCTTCTTCGGTTACACGCAATCCAATTGTTGCTTTAAGAATACCGAATACGATGAAAGACAGCACAACTGCCCAAACCATGTATGATAGTGCACCTGCTAATTGCGCCACAAATTGAGCTGAACCGCCACCGTTGAACAATCCGATTGCTTCTTCGCCATTAACCCCCCAAAGACCAATAACAACTGTTCCCCAGAATCCAGCAACACCATGTACAGAAGCTGCGCCAATAGCATCATCAATTTTAAGTTTTTTCTCAATAAATTCGATAGAAAATACAACAATAACACCACCAATAAGACCTGCAAGTACAGCACCGCCCTCAGTCATGTTTCCACATCCTGCAGTAATACTGACCAATCCTGCTAAAGCACCATTTAAGGTTTGAGCTAAGTTTGGCTTTCCATACCAAATCCAAGTTGTGATAAGCGCACCAAGTGCACCAGCAGCAGCAGCCAAGTTCGTTACAACAACCACAGCAGAAGCAGCAACAGCATCATCACCGCCCCAAGCTAATTGAGATCCACCATTAAACCCAAACCACCCCAACCAAAGGATAAACACCCCTAGCGTTGATAAAATTTGGTTGTGCCCTGGAATTGGAACAACTTTACCATCTACATATTTTCCAATTCGTGGCCCTACCATAAAAGCAGCAACAAGAGCAGCAAAACCACCCACACCATGAACAATAGAAGACCCTGCAAAATCAATAAACTCTGCATCAAAAGTGGTGTTTAACCATCCACCGTTCCATTCCCATCCCCCTGCAATTGGGTAAACGAAAGCAGTCATAACTACTGTAAAAATAGCATACGTCGAATATTTTGTACGTCCTGCAATAGCTCCAGAAACAATTGTTGCAGCAGTAGCAGCAAACATGGTTTGGAAGAATAAATCTGCACCATCACCCTGAAGTATACCACTCCAGAAGAACCATCCGTTAGATGAATCACCATACATTAACGAGTACCCTACAAACCAGTACGTTAGCGACCCAACACAAATGTCAAGTAAATTTTTCATTGCGATGTTTACCGCATTTTTTGAGCGTGTCATTCCAGACTCTACTAATGTAAAACCAGCCTGCATGAAGAATACTAATATCCCAGATAATAGCATCCATAACATCCCCATATCGCCTTCAACAGAAGCTGTGTCCTGTAAAATAATTGGGATGTGTGTAAATAATGAATGTAACATAATTAAATTTTTTATTAATAACTAAATCTATATATAGTTAAATTGGTTAATTTTTGTCAAAAATATATTATTCTGTATTTATACCCCATAAAAAATAGGGTAAATATTTTATTTTTATTAATATTATAATTTAAACCCCATAAATTTAGGGGGTGTGTAAAATTAATTATGATTTTTTGTAAATTAAGCCCTTATTGGACTTTTCATAGACGCTGAAACAATACTGAAACAAGTTCAGTATGACGTATAGGTTTTTCTGTTGTGTCATACTGAACGAGTTTCAGCAAAAAAAAAAGCCTACCCAAATTGGGCAGGCTTCGTGTGCAGTTCAACACTTCAAAAAAAACTACACGTTGACTAACTTAATAATTATGAAAAATGAAAAGTGTTATTTAGCGTTTTGTAATGACAAACTCACTACGTCTATTTTGCTCATGGACCTCATCGGGACACTGTACGCCATTACTACAATGGTTAACCAGCTGTGTTTCACCATAGCCACGACCTGTAAGTCGGCTACGACTAATCCCTTTATCTACCAAATATTGAATGGTCGATCTGTTACGCCTTTCAGACAAGGCCATATTATACGCATCTGAAGCTCTACTATCTGTATGTGAACGCACATCAATCTCCAATGTTGGGTACTGGTTCATGATGCTTACGACTTTGTTAAGTTCTCGACGAGCATCAGACCTTATAAATGATTTATCCAAATCAAAATAAATTGGATTTAAGAAAATGGCCAAGTCAGTTCCAGGTGTTGTTACCTCACCATATGGCGAAACAATTTCTGTAACCACTTCAACTTTTTGTATGTTTAATGGAATATTAGTTTTTACTACACCACCATCTTTACTAGACACCACCACTTCATTGGCAAAATAATCCGCTTCATCGGCACGGATAATAGTGATGTTTCCACATTTTTTATCCTCAAAACTATAACGTCCCTGCGCATCAGCTTTAATTTGCCCAACATTTTCTAGATAGCCATTAATAAAGACCACATCGGCATTTGGAATAGACTGTCCCGTCTTTTTATCGACCACTACCCCTTCAAAACGTACTTTACAATGCTCTTCCAATGGTTGAAGTTGATTAAAACTATAGATATCATCATTTTGGTTATCGCGGTTAGAGGCAAAATACCCTGTTTCTCCATTGGTTACAATAGCAAAATCGTCATACGAACTATTTATAGGTCTGCCAAGGTTAGCTACTGTTCCTCCAATATTGCTTGCGCTAGTTTGAAATACATCTAACCCTCCAAGATTGGGATGACCATTGGATGAAAAGTAAAACGTATCGTTTTGATCGATAAATGGAAACATTTCGTTACCCACAGTGTTTACTTTATTTAAATTCATTGGTGTTCCATAAGATTCACCTTGAATTTGAGAAACGTATAAATCTGTTCCACCTTTTCCTCCGGGCATGTCGGACACAAAATACAATTTGCTTTCGTCGGCGCTTAATGCAGGATGACCTACAGAGTATTCACTGCTATTAAAGGGCAGCTCTTTTGGCTTAGACCATTCGCCATCCACTCTATCACTACGTAGTAATTTCAATCGCGTAACTTTTTGGCTATCCTTACCGAGTTTTTTATCAACATAATCATTACGAGTAAAATATAGAGTCTGACCATCCTTTGTGATGACAAGCATTTACAGCATATCACCCCACAATCATTCCACTAGGAGCAGTATGATTCGTATCGGGTTGTACAAACACCAATTGTCCATCACTAGCTTTGGCCATCAATAGCATCCCTTGGCTTTCAACCCCACGTAAGGCCCGTGGTTTAAGGTTGCACAAAACGGTTACTTTTTGTCCTATTATAGTATTGGGTGTATAAAACTCTGCAATCCCCGAAACAATGGTTCGGGTTTCGGTACCAACATCAACCTGAAGGACCAATAGTTTTTTGGTTTTAGGCATTTTTTCGGCGGCGACAATCGTTCCTACTCTTAAATCCATTTTTGAAAAATCTTCAAAAGGAATATTGGGTTTTTGAGGTGCTGCAGTCGTGGCTTCTGCATTGGCCGCTTTGCTGGCTTGTAGTTTTTTGAGTTGTGCTTCAATTTGAGCATCTTCTATTTTGGTGAATAATAAAGATGCTGGTCCAATGGTATGCCCTGCTGGAAGGAGAGGTTTGTATGTTTGAGACGCTGACGCTGAAATAAATTCAGCGTGACCAATAGGTTTTTCGATTATATTATTGTTGTCTGTAGCGTCATGCTGAACTTGTTTCAGCACAAGCATTTGTTGTAGCTTTTTGGCAGTAAACGGTAAAAAGGGTTCGGAAAGTACCGCTAGTCCTGCGGCGATTTGTAGCGCCGTATTCATGATGGTTTTTACCCGTTCTGGATCCGTTTTAATAAGTTTCCAAGGTTCTTGATCGGCCAAATATTTGTTGCCCACACGGGCCAAATTCATCAACTCCTGACTAGCTTCTCTAAAACGAAAGCGCTCCAAAGAAGTTTCTAAAACTTTTGGTGTACGATGTAGCGTGTCTAAGGCTTCTTTATCAGCTGCAGTCATTTGGGTTACAGCAGGAATTTTACCTTCATAATATTTATGTGTAAGCACCATTACCCTATTGATAAAGTTGCCGTAAATGGCTACAAGTTCGTTGTTATTTCTTGCTTGAAAATCTTTCCACGTAAAATCATTGTCTTTGGTTTCTGGTGCAGTAGCCGTTAAAACATAGCGCAATACATCTTGCTGATTTGGAAAGTCTTTTAAATAATCAGGCAGCCATACTGCCCAGTTTTTGGAAGTGGATAATTTTTGACCTTCTAAATTTAAAAATTCATTGGCAGGAACATTTTGAGGTAAAATGTAGCTGCCTTCTGCTTTGAGCATGGCTGGAAAGATGATACAATGAAAAACAATATTGTCTTTTCCAATAAAGTGCAATAAGGTGGTGTCTTTATCTTTCCAATAGGGTTCCCAATCTTTTCCCTGGGCTTTCGCCCATTCTTTTGTTGATGAAATATAACCAATCGGCGCATCAAACCACACATAAAGCACTTTACCATCGGCCCCTTTAACAGGGACAGGAATTCCCCAATCGAGATCGCGGGTTACTGCTCTAGGACGCAACCCATCATTGATCCATGACATGCATTGTCCATAGACATTGGATTTCCAATCGGCTTTATGGTCTTTGCCAATCCATTGTTTTAAAAAATCTTCGTGTTTGTCAAGGGGTAAATACCAATGCTTTGTGGATTTTAGTTCGGGAACATTGCCTGTTATGGCCGATTTTGGATGGATCAAATCGGTGGCATTATGGCTTGTCCCACAGGCTTCACATTGATCGCCATAACTTTCGGTATGACCACATTTTGGGCAAGTTCCAATAACAAAACGGTCGGCCAAAAACTGTTGTGCTTCACTATCGTAAAGTTGATTGGTGGTTTCTTCTAAAAATTCTCCTTTTTGGTGTAAGGTTTTAAAAAAATCTGATGCGGTGTCGTGATGAATGGCCGCAGAGGTGCGCGAATAATTGTCAAACGAAATACCAAATTCATTAAACGAATCTTTTATGATTTTATGGTAACGATCCACCACATCTTGCGGGCTGATGCCTTCCTTTTTAGCTTTAATGGTAATGGGCACACCATGTTCATCACTCCCACAAATAAAGGCCACATCGTGCCCTTTTAGACGTAAGTATCGCGCATAAATATCGGCAGGCACATAAACCCCTGCCAAGTGACCAATATGTAGGGGACCGTTGGTATAGGGTAGAGCTGCAGTAAGGGTGTAACGTTTTGACATTTTTTCAGATTGTAATTACAAAAATACACAAATAAAGCAGCAATTTAAACAGAACAAAGGAGATTTTTATATCTTTACAAAAAGCCCTTAAAAATGTATTTTAAAACACTAATATGGTTTGTGCTTTTTACGAGCTGCACACACAGTAAAACCTCTACGATGAATGCTCAAACACCTCCATCTACTCCATCACAAAAATTTTATACTCCAGACTATTTAAAAAAAGGGGATACCGTTGTTATTGTTGCACCAGCGGGTATTTTAAAAGGGCGCCAACAGGCCATTGAGGCGGCCCAACAGCTTTTGAAAAAATGGGAACTTGTTCCAGTTTTGGGTCAACATGTTTTTGCACAAAACCATCATTTTTCGGGGACTGATGCCCAGCGTCAATCGGATATGCAATGGGCTTTGGACCATCCCAATGCAAAAGCCATTTGGTGTGCACGCGGGGGCTATGGGAGTGTGCGCATTTTGGATGATTTGAATTTTGATATATTTAAAAAACACCCAAAATGGCTGGTTGGTTATTCGGATATTACCGCACTTCATAATACCTTACAACAACTTGGTTTTGAGAGCATTCACGGCATGATGGCGGTCAATATGGAAGACGACCGCAATGCCATTTCATCATCAATTGAATCGTTAAAATCGAGTCTTTTTGGAACCTTAAACGCCTATCAAATTGAAGCCCAAAACAACAATCGAAAAGGCACTGCCAATGGCATTTTGGTTGGCGGCAACCTAACCTTATTGGCGAGTCAACTTGGAAGTGCCTCGCAGTTGGATCCGCGCGGAAAAATTTTATTTATTGAAGAGATTGGCGAATACAAATACCATATCGATCGGATGCTACAAAGCTTGAAACGTGCGGGTTATTTTGAGCAATGTGCTGGAGTGCTTATAGGCGATATGACAAAAATAAAACGCAACACTACGGCTTGGGGCAGCAACGTTGAGCAGCTCATCTTGGAGGTGCTAAAACCCTATGATATTCCTATTGCTTTTGGCATGCCCGCTGGCCACGAACCCGATAATCGCGCCCTTATTTTTGGTCGAAAAATTACTTTAAATGTAACTGCTGATGACACCCAAATTACCTTTTAAACCCACCTACACCTATGAGCGAATCTTATCAATTGGGCCGTAAAGGCGAAGCCGAAGCTGCACGGTTTTTGACACAAAACAACTATAAAATTTTAGAAAAAAACTACCGCTACCGAAAGGCTGAAGTGGACTTGATTGTTCAAAAAAACAAAACACTTATCGCAGTAGAAATCAAAACCCGCTCTTCAGATTTTTTTGATAACCCTGCACTGTTTTTGAAAACCAAACAACAGCAACGTATTGTTGAAGCGATTAATTATTATGTTAAACACAATAATTTAGACGTAGAAGTGCGTTTTGATGTGATTAGCATCGTGAAAAATAAAGGGGGATTTGAAATTCAACACCTCAAAAATGCCTTTTATCACTTTTGAATAAAAGGTTTTAAATCCTCTAAATTTTGGGGTTTTGCGATAATGGTTTTTTTTGGGTCCAAAACCATATAAAAAGGGGTTGCCGTAATATTGTAGCGCTGCACCAAAGGGTGTTCCCATTTGCCTAGCGCCAACACATGTGTAAATTGAGGCATATCATATTTCATGCTATTCCATTTATAGGGCTCTTCTTCAAGCCCTACGGCTACAACAGAGCTATTATGGTGTTGATTTTCAGTAATCCAGCTATGAATTTTTGGCACTTCATCAACACAATGACTGCAACTGCTACTCCAAAAAATAAGAATGTAGGACGTTGCACCAATCAAATCATAAAGTGTTTTGGCAGGGCGCCCCTTAGCCCCTTCTTCGAGCTCAAAATTAGGCGCTTTGGATCCGATAGCAGTTCGCTCAAAATCCTGCATGGCCTGAATGCCCTCGTTGTCATTTAGAGCAATGGCCAGAGGCATCAAAACCTCTTTTGAAATCTCTAATGCTAAAGGTTCATAATTGGCCTCTAACATTTGCAAACGCAAGACTTTAAAAATTTCATAACGCGTTTCGGGGGTTGCAGCATCTGATAGAATTTGGTTTAACGACTTCAAATTGTCTTTTAGAAAATCTGTTGACATTGATGTCCCTGTCATCCCAAAAACATAATTAATGGCATGTTCACTAAAAAAATTAGAGGCCATCAACAAAGGGTTTTTAAAGTCCACAGCATCAAAATAATGGTTTTTGATGTGGTTTAAATACTGGTCTAAAGGTTCTACTTGATGGGGGATATAACGCTTGTTTGCCTTAATAAATTCATGTACCATTAAATCTTTAGACTGCGTTTCAAATTCTGATTGTTTGGCGCTTTGGGCTTCAAAAAGCTGTATTAATGCCAAGGAATCTAAAGGTTCTTTTTTGTACTGTTTTCCAATATTTTGACCAATTTGGGCCATGGTCCTGTAGTATTGGCTCAGGAGTTTATTTTCTTCTGAGCTTACATATTCCAAGCCTGTTTCTTGATTAAATTTTAGCTCAATATCTTCTTTAGCATTGTACATGAGGTCAAAATTATAAACCTCTTGAGGCATTGCATAAACCAAGCGGTACATCCCGCTTGTCATAGTGCTATCCAAAGCCATGGTTAAATGACCATCATTATCAAATTTGGCATGAGTTGCGTAGGACAGATTTTGTGGGGTTATTTTGTAAAGTATTGCAATCTCAAAATTTTCTGCGGGGGTGAATGTAGCACGGAGTTGATGTTGTGCCCAAATCATCGGCATACACAGCATAAAAAAAAACAAAATAGATAAAGTAGATTTAGTCATGGGTTATAGTTTGAATAGAATAAATCAAAAATCAAGCCATTATTTGATGTAAAAACTGCAGCCCTTCCTGAATGGACTTTACCTTATTAAAAGCGAGTAACAACCGCAAACCACTGCGTGTTTGTTTTTCTTTAAGAACACAGGTTTTTGGATGTTTTTGCACATACTTTAAAAGTTTTGAAAATTGAGGAGAGTCAAAGAATTTACTGTTTTGGTCTGGAATAAAGTATCCCACCATTTTGTGCTGTTTCATCATTATTTTTTCTAAACCAAATTGCATGCCAATCCATTTCATTTTGACACTATCAAATAAGTCAACAACTTCTGTTGGTAATGGCCCAAAACGATCGATGACTTCCGCCTCAAATGATTTGAGCTCAGCATCAGTTTTTAGGTTATTTAGCGCTGTATATAGACGTAGACGTTCCGATATGTTATTGACATAATCATCGGGAAAAAGTAAAGAAAAATCGGTATCAATTGTCAATTCTTTCACATAGGTTTTTGAAGTACCTTCTGTATTGAACAAGTGTTCAAACTCATTTTCTTTAAGCTCCTCAATGGCTTCGTTTAGGATTTTTTGATAGGTTTCAAATCCAATATCATTGATAAACCCACTTTGTTCTCCACCAAGTAAATCTCCTGCTCCACGAATTTCAAGATCTTTCATAGCAATATTAAATCCACTTCCCAAAGCTGTATATTGCTCCAAAGCAGAAATACGCTTTCGTGCATCATCGGTCATAGCATGATAGTCGGGTGTGATGAAATAACAAAATGCTTTTTTGTTGCTTCGCCCTACTCGTCCTCGCATTTGATGAAGATCGCTAAGGCCAAAATTATTGGCGTTATTGATAAAAATCGTGTTGGCATTTGGCACATCTAAACCGCTTTCTACAATGGTTGTACTGACTAAAACATCGAATGCACCATTCATAAAATCGAGCATCAATTGTTCTAGTTTTTTACCATCTAATTGCCCATGACCTACGGCAATTTTAGCATCAGGCACCAACCGTTGGAGCATTCCAGCAACTTCTTTAATATTTTCTATACGATTGTGAATAAAAAACACTTGCCCTGCTCTTTGAATTTCATAACTGATGGCATCGCGAATGATGGATTCACTTAGGCGAATTACTTGACTTTCTATAGGAAAACGGTTGGGTGGCGGCGTGGTAATCACCGAAAGATCACGCGCAGCCATAAGACTAAACTGAAGGGTTCGAGGAATTGGGGTTGCTGTTAATGTCAGTACATCAACGTTATCTTTTAAAGTCTTTAATTTTTCTTTGACTGCTACACCAAATTTTTGTTCTTCATCAACTATTAAAAGTCCTAAATCCTTAAACTGTACGGCCTTGTTGACCAATTGGTGTGTTCCAATTATAATATCAATTTGACCATTTTCTAATTGTTCAAGTGTTTGGCGTTTTTGTTTGGCGGTTTTAAATCGATTTAAGTAATCTACAGTGACTGGAAATTCTTTTAAACGATTTTTGAATGTTTTGGCATGCTGAAAGGCCAATATTGTAGTCGGAACCAAAACCGCAACTTGTTTACCATTATCTACCGCTTTAAATGCGGCACGAATGGCGACTTCTGTTTTACCAAAGCCCACATCACCACAAACCAAACGGTCCATAGGACGCTCACTTTCCATATCGTTTTTGATATCGGCAGTCGCCGTAATTTGATCGGGAGTGTCTTCATAGACAAAAGAGGATTCCAACTCCAATTGCATGGCGCTATCGGGACGGTACTGATAGCCTTTTTGTAGCTTTCGTTTCGCATACAATTGAATGAGATTAAACGCAATTTCTTTTACACGAGATTTTGTTTTTTGTTTTAGTGCTTTCCACGCTTTACTACCCAGTTTGTAAATTTTTGGCGGCTTACCATCTTTCCCATTAAATTTTGTGATTTTATGCAACGAATGAATGCTAAGGTATAGGACATCGCGTTCGCCATAAATCAACTTGATAGCTTCTTGGAGTTTACCTTCTACATCAATTTTTTTGAGTCCGCCAAAGCGCCCTATTCCATGATCGATATGTGTGACATAATCGCCTACTTCAAGACTGTTCAACTCCCGTAAAGTAATGGCTTGTTTTTTTGAAAAACCGTTTTTCAAATGGAACTTGTGGTAACGTTCAAAAAGTTGATGATCTGTATAACACACAATTTTGTTGTCATGATCTATAAAGCCTTGGTGCAAAGACAATACAAGCGTTTTGTAATGAACAACCGAATCGTGCTCCTCAAAAATATCATGAAAGCGCTGTGCTTGCTGCGTATTGGCACAACAAATTATAGTTTGATAGCCATCATTATGGTGTTGATTCAAATCCTGAATAAGCAAATTGAATTGCTTATTGAATGAAGGCTGAGGACTTGTATCAAAATATAATGCGTTTGAACTGCTGTCTTCAAATAATACATCCTGTCCAAATTCTACAACTGAAAATTGAGGCAGTAGGTCTTTGAAAATTTGTCCTGTACAAAACAAATCTGATGGCTCGATTTGTTTTACATCATGTTCAAGCTTATCGAATGCCATAGTTGCTTTTTCAAATAACAAATCCAAAGTCCCCAAAAGAGCAGGTAAATTAGAGGATAATATAATGGTGTCTTTTGAAATATATTCTAAAAATCCAACCCGTTTTTCGTCCTGGTGTTTGTGCTCTATGTTGGGGATAATTTGAAGAGCATTGTGGGTGTTTAATGAAAGTTGGGATGCAATATCAAAGGTGCGAATACTTTCGACTTCATCGCCAAAAAACTCAATACGATAGGGGGTGTCATGAGCAAATGAAAAGACATCAACAATACCTCCGCGAACAGAAAACTCTCCAGGTTCAGTTACAAAATCAACGCGCTTGAAATGGTATTCAAAAAGGAGGTTATTGATAAATTCTATGCTTAAATTATCACCTGCTTTAATCTTAAAAGTATTCCGATTCAGCTCTTTTTTGGAAAGCACCTTTTCAAAAAGTGCATCCTGATAGGTTACTAATAATGCAGGTTTTTTTCTGCTATTTATTCTATTAAGAACTTCTGCTCGAAGCAAAACATTGGCATTGTCTGTTTCTTCAATTTCATAGGGTCTGCGATAACTTCCAGGATAAAAAAGCACATCCTCTGTGGGTAAAATCAGTTCTAAATCGTTTAGATGAAAAGCAGCGGCTTCTTTGGAGTCAAAAATCAGTAAAAAGGGTTTTTGTTGTTGACGAAATGCTGCTGCAATTGTAAACGAAAAGGCAGAACCTAAAAGCCCTTTAAGTTGTGTTTTTTGTTGGTTAATAGACATGCTTTTGCACAGTTTTTGAAGTTTCAAAGACTGTACAAATTTTTGAGAAAGCTCACTTTTGCTCAACTAAAACTAATTTTTTGCAAATATAAAACATTAGATGAACCCTAGCACAATAAATTATTACAATACAGAACATTATTACTATATTTAAAAAAAAATATGTAGGTTTGTAGCTCACCCCAAAACTAAAAAGATATGACTTATTCCGAATTATTCGATAGTGGATTCAAGAAACGCAATCAAGATCATTTTGCAGCAATTGTGCGTATTGCAATGGATGACAATGTCATCACCGAAGAAGAAAAAACATTTTTGGATCGTTTAGCCAGAAAATTAGACATTTCAAAATTAGTTTATGATGCCATTTTAGAAGATTATAATTCACATCCCATTAATCCCCCGACTACTTCTGAACGCCGTTTGGAGCGTTTGTTTGATTTAGCAAGAATGGTATATGCAGACCATATTAAAGACGAACATGAAGTCTTAATTTTAACAAAAATTGCCGTTGGTTTGGGCTACACAAAAAATCCAAAAGATATAGTTAATAAAGCCCTTAATATTGTTTCAAATTCTTCAATAGATGTTGAAGAATTTAAAGAAAAAATGAAAAAATAGTCTGACTTTATGCTTTGCGATCTCCGATAACACGCATCAAACCTTCTTGTGCTACGGAAGCAATTAAAGATCCATTTTTATCAAAAATACTACCTCTAGAAAACCCTCTAGAATTGGAAGCACTTGGACTATCTATTGAATACAACAACCAATCGCTCAAATCAAAATCGCGATGAAACCAAATGGCATGATCCAAACTGGTATAAAACACTTCTTTGGTATTGAGTAATTCGCGATGTGGCATAGACGCTGGACGAAGGATGTTGTAGTCTGATGCATAGGCCAAAAGCTGATGCTGTAAGGGTTTATTTTTCCCAATTTCCTCTACCGTTTTAAACCAAATATTGT
Source organism: Flavobacteriaceae bacterium (assembly GCA_965662485.1). GTDB lineage: Bacteria > Bacteroidota > Bacteroidia > Flavobacteriales > Flavobacteriaceae > UBA3537. The sequence goes on from CBFIIL010000005.1 coordinate 18,828, forward strand.
CATATGGTGGACTATTCTTTACCAACTTTGATAACATATCATCTACTGGTTTAAACTGAAATATTTTTGGTAAAGATGCCTTGTAGCGTTTATAGGTGGTTGGCAAAATAGTTTTAAACTTCTCTATATGTTCTTCACTTTTGATTAGATTTTGTGGTGGCAATACGTTGGGCATTGCAATTTGATGGTCCACACCATCTTGGACTTTTTGAAAAGAAGCAGACATATTGAAAATTGCTTTTTCATTTTGAAATGCCACCACACGCCGAGTAGTAAAACTACCACCGTCTCTAATAACATCAACTTCGTATTTTATAGGGATATTGAGATCTCCACCCAAAATAAAATAGGCATGCATAGAATGTACAAATCGGTCTTGTGGAACAGTCTGATAGGCCGCATAAAGCGATTGGGCCAAAACCTGACCTCCAAACACCCTACCCCAGGGGGCGCTGTAATTATTACCAATAAAAGTATGGTTGTTGATTTTTTTTAGGGACATCAATTCGATAAGTTCTGAAAGGGACTTCATAAATAATTATTTTTTTGCAAAAATAGTATATTTATGATTTTAAGATTGTAAAATTTAATCTAATAAAGTGTTAATTTTGTGTAACAATTTTGGCGTTTTTTCGTCAAATAGCAAACTAATTTTATGGAACTATTTCTAATTGCCGCTGCTGGTGTTTTAATGTTACTAGGCGTAATCGGTAGTTTTTTACCTGTGTTACCTGGTCCAATAACCAGTTGGTTTGGATTTCTTTTGCTTTACTTTTCACCTCTTATTGAGGTGAGTAAAAAATTTTTAATCATCACTTTAATCATTGCTATTATCATATGGGTGCTCGACTATTTTATTCCTGCTATGGGTACAAAAAAGTTTGGGGGCTCTAGAGCAGGAATGATTGGCACAACTGTAGGACTTTTGGTGGGGTTATTCTCCCCAATTCCAGGAGGTATAGTTATTGGTCCTTTTTTAGGAGCGCTTTTTGGTGAAATGGTTAACAAAGCCGATTCAAAAACAGCATTAAAAGCCGCATTTGGATCTTTTCTTGGATTTTTAACCTCCACTTTTATTAAATTTGTAGTTGCTGTTATCTACCTTGGAATGTTTGTTTCCATTCTTTGGGAACACAAATCCATTTTTTATAATGGTTAAATCATTTAACAAAAAGTTTTATACACCAATCAATTAATTAAACTATTTTCACAAACATTTTATTTTAAAAAATCATCTATGAACAAGTATTATTATCTACTGACATGCAGCATTATGTTGTTGTCAACATCACTTTTTGCTCAAGAAGAACCTGCATCTGTCTATGATTACAATGCCGCTTTTGGGCACGGATTTTACACCAAAAATGGAACTGCTACACGATCGGCTAGTGGAAAACCAGGACATGCCTATTGGCAAAACAGTGCTGATTACAAAATTAATATCAGTTTAAATGAAGATGCTAAATTTTTCTCTGGCTCTGAAACCATTACGTACACCAACAATAGTCCAGACGAATTGGATTTTTTGTGGGTTCAAGTGGATCAAAACTTATTTAAAAAAGACTCCAGAGGAAATGCAATTATCCCATTGAGTGGAAGTCGAAATGGCGCCAAAGGTCAGGAGTTTGATGGCGGATATGACATTGGAAATGTAAATGTTTTTTATGATGGTGATCGAAAATCGAGACGTAAAGATGCTCGTCGTCAGTCAGCTGTTGAATATGAAATTCATGACACTCGAATGAAAATCTTATTGCCAAAACCATTGGCAGCCAATGGGGGTAAAATATACCTAAATATTGATTTTTCTTTTACATCACCAGATTACGGATCTGATAGAATGGGTGTTTTGGAAACAAAAAATGGACGCATTTTTAACCTAGCACAATGGTACCCAAGAATGTGTGTTTATGATGATGTTTCGGGTTGGAACACATTGCCTTACCTAGGCGCTGGAGAATTTTATTTAGAATACGGAACATTTGATGTTCATATCAACTCACCGGCCGACCATCTTGTTGTTTGTTCTGGTGAGCTACTCAATCCAGAGGACGTGTACACTGATACTCAACTCAAACGATTGGAACAAGCAGCATCGAGTGACGAAACTGTTATTATCCGTTCCGCAGAAGAAGTTAATGATCCAAACTCAAGACCACAGGGCAAAGACCGATTGACATGGAAATTTAGAATTGAAAATTCAAGGGATGTCGCTTGGTCATCATCAAAAGCATTTATTATGGATGCGGCACGCATCAACTTACCTAGCGGTAAAACGTCTATGGCCATGTCTGTTTACCCTGTTGAAAGCAACACTATGGATTCATGGACACGATCAACGGAATATACAAAAGCATCTATCGAACACTATTCAGAAAAATGGTTTGAATACCCTTATCCTGCAGCCATCAATGTTGCCGGAAATCAAGGTGGGATGGAATACCCTGGTATTGTATTCTGTAGCTGGAAAAGTAAAAATGAAAGACTTTGGGGGGTAACAGATCATGAGTTTGGGCATATTTGGTTCCCTATGATTGTAGGCTCCAATGAGCGTCTTCATGCATGGATGGATGAAGGGTTTAATACCTTTATCAATTCATTAAGTACAGATGCTTTTAATAATGGAGAGTACAAAGAACGTAAGCGTAACATGCATCGTTTTTCAGGAATGTTAGTTAATGATAGAATGGAACCAATCTATACAGCTCCAGACAATTTAAAAGAACGAAATTTAGGGCTGTTGGCTTACTACAAACCAGGTGCTGGACTAGAAATGCTTCGCGAACATATTCTTGGAGAAGAACGTTTTGATGAGGCCTTTACAGAATACATTAACCGATGGGCTTACAAACACCCTACTCCAGATGATTTTTACAGAACAATGGAAAATGTAAGTGGCGAAGAACTCAGTTGGTTTTGGCGTGGATGGTTTATCCACAATTGGAAATTAGACCAGGCTATCAAAAAAGTTAAATATGAAGATGGCGACCCCTCTAAAGGAGCCATCGTAACCATTGAAAACCTAGAGCAAATGCCGATGCCTGTAACTTTGGAATTCACAACAGAAAGCGGTGCTAAAACAAGACACACACTTCCAGTAGAAATTTGGAAACGCAACAAAAAATGGACGTTCAAATACGATTCTACAGAACCTCTAAAAAGTGTTGTCATTGACCCTGATTATGTATTACCAGACGTGAACTCTGGTAACAACCGATGGACACCAGAAATTGCTGCAGAAAATGCAGAAGATTTATCTGGATATTTTGGAGATTATAGCTCTGCAGCATTTCCAATGGTCATCAATATTTCTGAAAAAAATGGAGAGCTTGTGGCTACCGCTGAAGGTCAGCCAGCATTACCACTAACAAATGACGGCAGTGGAAAATTCATTTCTGACGAAGCTGGTCTTGAAATGCAATTCAATTCTGATAAAACTGGCTTCGAATTGAATATTGGAGGGCAAGTTTTTGAGTTCGACAAAAAATAAAACAAACACCACAATAAAAAAGCGGTCTTAGGGCCGCTTTTTTTTTATAAAACTATCTTAAAATTAAAACCATAAACTACTGTTTTCGTTACTTTTACGTGTTTAATGGATATGTAGATTGAAAAGAGCTAAAACAAACATCGTCTGGTTGAAACGTGATTTACGCAGTCAAGATCACGAGCCCCTATATCTTGCAGAAAAAGCAAAAATCCCCTACATCATCATCTACATTTTTGATTCAACCTTGTTGCAACACCCTGATTCTGGAGTGCGCCACTTGCAATTTATTTACCATTCCATAAACGCCCTCAATAAAACCTTAGAATCTTCAAATACATCTGTTTCTGTTTTTTACGGAAATTCCTTAGAAATTTTTGAGTTTCTGTATACAAAATTCGACATTGAAACCATTTTTAGCCATAACGAAAGTGGTACAGAACGTTCTTGGTGGCGCGATAAAAGCACTTCAAAATTTTGTAAGCAACACAACATTTTATGGCAAGAATCACAACAAAACGGGGTGGTTCGAGGATTAAAAAACAGAACCCATTGGGCAAAGCTTTGGAATAGTTATATGAGTAAACCCCTCATAAATAACAGTTTCTCAAAAGCTAAAAAAATAGAGTTTTCTTATCCTTTTATACTTCCAAAAAAACTTCAAAAGCAATTAGAACACTACCCAAAATCATTTCAACCGGCTGGCGAAGGCATGGCCTGGCGGTATTTGGATTCTTTTCTTGAAGAAAGAGGGTTCAATTATCAAAAGCATATTTCTAAACCTACCGAAAGTAGAATAAGCTGTAGTAGAGTATCACCGTTTTTGAGCTGGGGAAATTTGAGTGTACGCCAAGTGTTTCATTATGTCAATATGCATCCCAATGCTCAAAAAAGAAAGCGTGTATTTTCGGCGATGCTAACACGACTACATTGGCATTGTCATTTTGTTCAAAAATTTGAAATGGAATGCAGTTACGAAACGCAATGCATCAATGCTGGTTATGAATTATTGGAACGAAACACGAACGCCACCTATTTAAAAGCATGGAAACTAGGCGCCACTGGCTATCCGCTGATTGATGCCTGTATGCGTGCTCTAGAGCAAACGGGGTGGATTAACTTTAGAATGCGAGCGCTTTTAGTATCGTTCTTAACGCTAAATTTGGATCAAGATTGGCGCGATGGTGTATATCATTTGGCGCGCTTATTTCTGGATTATGATCCTGGAATTCATTACCCTCAATTTCAAATGCAGGCCGGTACAACTGGCATCAATACCATTCGATTATACAACCCTGTAAAAAACTCGATGGAGCAAGATCCAGAGGGTGTTTTTATAAAAAAATGGGTACCTGAACTTCAACAAGTTCCTGTAGAGCATATTCATGAACCATGGAAAATGAGTGCTATGGAGCAAGAATTTTGTGGGGTTGTTTTGGGCCAAAACTATCCATTACCCATTGTTCACTTAGAAGAGAGCGCACGTGCAGCACGAGCCAAAGTTTGGGGACATCGCAAACATCCTTTGGTACAAAAAGAAAACAAACGAATTTTAGGAAAGCACGTCAAAAGACATTAATGAAATGGTATAAAAAAAGCCCTCCGTTTTACAGGAAAGCTTCTCACTGGTTTTGTCAAACCACGGGTAATCCATTGGATTACCTCAACACAACATTTTTGAATACTTTTGATTTACATTTAGTATTTTGTGGTTGGGATGGGAATCGAACCCATTAAAAAAACCCCGAAGGTTCAAACCTTTATTTTTAAATCAAAAACAATGATGCTAAAAACGCCGCAAATATAAGTAAATTTATTTAAAATAGATTTTAATATAGTTTTTACAGAAATGGATTTTAGTAGATTATAATTTTAGTAAAACTGAACAAACAAATCTTTCGTCTAGATTTAAATCCTCTGAGCTATCGTAATTTAAATTTAATGTATCTCCATCTATTTCGTAATTAACATCAATATATCTTATAATTTCTAAAACCCAAATTGTATTCTTTTCATTAAGATTTATTCTCTTGTAATGCTCAAAATCGATAAATTCTCTATCGTCTTCCCCTTCAATAATTATATTGTCAAAGTCAAATTCGTCTTTTACATCAAACAAACTTCCTCCATTTGAAATAAGTTCCATAATATCTGATATAGTTTCAAAATTTGAGTGGATTTGAATGAGCTGATTTTTAATTTGATGAAAGTCTTCCATTTTTATTTTGCTAAAACGACCAGAAAGAGTCCACCATAAATCGTCATGATTGTTTTGAAACAACTGCAAAACTCCATGTTCCCAATCAATTGGACGACCTAGCTTTTTAAAATAGTCCTCTGATCCCCAAAATCCTACATTAAAATTTTTTGATTTTATCAATTTTTCTTTGTCTATGATTCCAAAGAAAATTTTAGTTAAATTAGTAGTCATAACTAGATTTAAGTTAATTTAATTAAATATAAATAATAAATTTATAATATGGGTAGCCTGTATGTTAAACCTCCACAAAGAGATGATTTTGAATATTTTAAAGATTTTTCCAATCTTCAAATTGTAATTCTCTGTGAATTTGAATTACTAAGAACTGATAAAAGATTTAAACCTGATGACCCAAAACAACTATTAAATAGATACATTGTCAATTGGAAAAAAAATGAATTTAAAGAATTAGGCACTCAGGAAAGATCTAGTTTTCAAGTTGACTTACAAAGAATACTTCCTTTTATCTGGTCAAAGGTTTTTCCAGAATTTTCAGAAAAAAATCATTTAAATGTTTTCAAGGATGAATTGACAAAAGATGAACTGAAAAATTTAGACGAAATAATATCTCATCTTATGAAAGATTGGGAAGAAAAATTTAGTATATATAAAACCATGAACTGGATAACAGATAAAGAAATAACAATGAAGTGGGATAGTTCAAAAGATCAATATATAGAGGTCTGATAAATTTTGAAAACCTAACTAACGATTCCTTTCAAGGTGTGTTATAAAATTGTTGGTTTTTATATTACTTTGTTTTATACGATTTTACCTATGATATAATTTTGTAATTTTAGGTTATACAAAAATTAAAATATTAAATTTATGAAAATATATGGTAAAAAAACTGTTATTACTGATTGTGAGTGGGAACTTGAAGACCAACCAGACCTTAAAGAAAAATTAGAATCAATGAACGATCATGAACTCATTAACTTTTTAAATTCTAATGGTAAATATGAGGATACTGGTGAGGATGAACTTAATTTTGAAGTAGACTACATTGGAGACGATTGGAAAGATTAATTTATAACACACTTTAATTTCTTCTCTTTTCAAGAAATCAGTATAACCTACTGATTACTATATAATTATATGATATTATTTAAAATAGGGAGGGATTCGAACCATCTAAAAAATAACTCCTTGAAAATCAAGGAGTTATAAATTTCGAAGTGGTTGCGGTCTGGACGGGACTCGAACCCGCGACCCCCTGCGTGACAGGCAGGTATTCTAACCAACTGAACTACCAAACCGTTGCTTAAAGCGAATGCAAATATACATTGCATTTTTAATACAACAAATGTTTTTTATTTATTTTTCACAAAAATTTATTGCGCTTTTCAAAGAATGTCATCAAGATTTTATTGAAGCCCTGACGCACATCGGCAGGTACATAATGTATTTTATATTGATCGCATTTTAATTTCAATTCTTTAAAATAATTATCTAACGCTTTGCTGTAGTTTTCTTGAACAGATTTTGGAAATACATCAATTGAAGCACCTGTTTCTACATCTACAAAATGTTTTGGAGTGTTGCTAAAGTCAAAATCAAATTCTGTTTTTTTATCGAAAACATGAAAAAGAATAAGCTCATGCTTATTGTATTTCAAATGCCTTAGTGCCTCGAATAACTGACTGGATGCCATTTCTGACTGAAACATATCTGTAAACAAAATAATCATTGAGCGGCGATGCATTTGTTCTGCAATTTGATGTAACACCTCATAGGTCTTGGTTGTTGATTGTTTTGGTGCTTTAGTTGTGGCGTTGTACAATTTATCCATCAACATCTGAAAATGACGTTCATTTCCTTTTTCTGGAGCATAATACTGATAGGTGTCTGCATATAAACTTAGGCCTGCTGCATCGCGTTGTTTTTTAAGAATTTGAAGTAAAACTGCCGATGCTAAGGCAGAAAATTCGACTTTATTGTAGTCCAAATCTGGTTGTTCTTCCAGATTTGGATAATACATAGAAGAACTAAGATCTACAATTATATGACAGCGCATGTTGGTTTCTTCATCAAACCGCTTGGTATATAATTTATCTGTTTTGGCAAAAAGTTTCCAATCAATATGGCGAGTACTTTCACCATTATTGTAAATTTTATGCTCGGCAAATTCAGCAGAAAACCCATGAAATGGACTTTTATGCATTCCAGAAATAAACCCCTCCACAATTGATTGTGCTAGCAGCTCAAAATTGGTAAATTGAGTCTTATTTTGAAAATCATTTTGAAAGCTCATTATCCCCTAAACTAAAAAAGGTTTGCCACATGGGCAAACCTTTTCAAATTTATTATCAATTGAAAATTATAACAATGCGTCAATCGCATCAGTGTAACTTGCTTTTGGTGCAACACCTACTTGTCGTCCAACAACTTCTCCGTTTTGAAATACTAGTACTGTAGGGATGTTTCGCACACCATATTTTGCTGCAAATTCTTGGTTTGCGTCAACATCAACTTTACCAACAACAGCCTTTTCGGCATATTCAGTACTGATTTCGTCAATGATTGGACCTACCATGCGGCAAGGACCACACCAAGCTGCCCAAAAGTCAACCAATACTGGTTTACTGCTTTTTAGTACTGTTTCTTCAAAGTTTGCGTCTGTTATTTCTAGTGCCATAAGATTTAGTTTTAATGTATGTACAAATTTAATCAAAAAAACGAGTTCTCAAGCCTATGTTCAATTTGTTTTCCTTATGATGAAATTGACAATACTGATGCGTTTAATTGAGTTTATAAAAAATATTTTGATTTTGAAGTTCGGTCAACAATTCTTGTGAAATTTGAACTTTCTGTTTTCTGCTTTTAAGCTCCACTTTCAATTCTTCGTCATCATCATAAACAACAAAATTAAGATTATGCTTGCCTTTGTGCATTATTAATAAATCTTGAAGATCTTGAATCTTTTGTTTGTCTAACGCTTTAATATTGAGCTGAATTGAAAGTTTTTTGGCATATGCCTCCATTACATCATGTAACAATTGAAAGTTGTTAAATTGCAAACGGGGTTCACCTTTTTTACCTGTTTCTCTGTTGGTCCATCCTTCGCGCACAAATGCGCGAACGTACACAAAATTATTTAGCATCAGAAAGTGTCTGAATTTGAGATATTCTTCACCAAAAATTCGAAATTCATGGCTGTTGGTGTAATCTTCAATAGTAAAACTCGCCCAGCCTTTGCCTTGTCTACTCACACGGTGTTGAACATCAGTAACCACACCTCCAAACGTAATTTCTTTGTTGATCAACGGAGTCATATTTTGAAAATAGGCTACTGTTCCATTACAAAAATTTTGCATTTCTATTCGGAAATCGTCCAAAGGATGTCCTGAAATATAAATACCAACAACTTCTTTTTCTCGAGCTAATTTTTCCATGGTTCCCCAATTTTCGCAAGCCGGAAGTTCGGGCTCTGGAAACTGAACCTCACTGGTTTCACCAAACAAGCTAACTTGAGCAGAATTTTTATTTTCTTGAAATTTGTTGGCGTATTTTATAGTTTTTTCCAAAAATGTTACCCCATCCCCTTCATCATAAAAATATTGTGCACGATGTGTATTAGCAAAACAGTCAAAACCACCAGCATTGGCCAAATTCTCAAATGCTTTTTTATTGGCTGCACGTAAATCAATACGCTTGGCTAAATCAAAAATAGAGCGGTATCCCCCTTCTTTTTTACGTTCGTTAACAATTGTTTTTACAGCACCATGCCCTACTCCTTTAATAGCGCCCATTCCAAATCGAATGGCGTTGTCTTTATTTACAGAAAACTTGTAATAACTTTCGTTGACATCAGGCCCCAAAACATTGAGTTTCATACGCTTTGCTTCTTCCATAAAAAAGGTTACTTGCTTGATATCGTTCATATTATTGGATAGCACCGCTGCCATATATTCTGCTGGGTAGTGCGCCTTGAGATAGGCCGTTTGATAGGCTATCCACGCATAACATGTTGAGTGTGACTTATTGAACGCATAACTTGCAAATTTCTCCCAATCGGTCCAAATTTTCTCTAATTTTTCTGGATTTAAACCTTTTGAACTCGCTTGGTTAATGAATTTTGGTTTCATCTTATCAAGCACTGCCTTTTGTTTTTTACCCATAGCTTTTCTCAAAACATCGGCTTCACCTTTGGTGAAATCAGCGAGTTTTTGAGACAATAGCATTACTTGCTCTTGATAGACTGTAATTCCATAAGTTTCTTTCAAATATTCTTCCATTTCTGGAAGGTCATATGAAATTTCCTCTTCGCCATGTTTTCTTCGGATAAAACTTGGAATATATTCCAAAGGACCTGGGCGATATAGCGCATTCATGGCAATTAAATCGGCAAAGACCGTTGGCTTCAAATCACGCATATGTTTTTGCATTCCTGGTGATTCATATTGAAATATACCCACCGTTTCTCCACGTTGAAACAGCTCATATGTTGTGACATCATCAAGTGGGAAATTTTCGGGATCTAAGGTGATGCCATGCTTGGCTTTGACAATTTTTACGGTGTCTTTTATAAGCGTTAATGTTTTAAGCCCTAAAAAATCCATTTTTAGCAACCCTGCATCTTCAACGACCGAGTTATCAAATTGAGTCACATACAAATCTGAATCTTTTGCGGTAGCAATAGGAACATAATTGGTAATATCACCGGGTGTTATGATAACTCCACAGGCATGAATCCCAGTATTTCTTAGGGAGCCTTCTAAGACTTTGGCTTGATTGACAGTTTCTGCCTCCAAATCATCGCCTTCAGAAATATTAAGCAATTGATTGATAAGCTCCATGTCTTCGGCACGAAATTTTTGTTTGAGGATTTTTTCATCTACCCCAAATATTTTATTGAGTTTTGACATATTAGGCACCAATTTCGCAATGCGATCTGCATCGCCCAATGGTAAATCCAAAACACGTGCAGTGTCTCTAATGGAGGATTTGGCAGCCATTGTACCATAAGTAATAATTTGCGCTACTTGATTTGAGCCATATTTATTGATGACATAATCCATCACACGACCTCGTCCTTCATCATCAAAATCGATATCAATATCAGGCATACTAACACGATCGGGATTTAGAAAACGCTCAAAAAGTAAATCATATTTGATGGGATCAATATTTGTAATCCAAAGACAATAGGCCACAACAGACCCTGCTGCAGAACCACGACCTGGCCCAACAGAAACATCCATATTTCGCGCCTCGCGAATAAAATCTTCAACAATCAAAAAATACCCTGGATACCCTGTTTTTTCGATAGTTTGTAGCTCAAAATCTATGCGCTCCTTGATTTCATCCGTAAGTGTTTTATAGCGTTTTTTGGCACCTTCATAAGTCAAATATCGTAAATATGCATTTTCACCATGATTGGTGCCCTCCAACGCATCGGCTTTATGTACAAATTCTTCGGGAATTTCAAATTTTGGAAGTAGTACATCTCTTGCCAATTCAAAAGGTTCAATTTTATCAACCACCTCTTGAATGTTTAAAATGGCTTCTGGTAAGTCCTTAAACAATTCTTTCATTTCTTCTGATGATTTGAAAAAATATTCTTGATTGGGAAGTCCATATCTATAACCACGCCCCCGACCTATGGGAGTGGCTTGTTTTTCGCCATCTTTAACGCATAACAAAATATCATGTGCGTTGGCCTCGCTTTGGTCAATATAATAAGTGTTGTTGGTGGCTACTAATTTTATGTTATGCTTTTTAGCAAACTGAATCAACACTGGATTGACACGATCTTCATCTTCTTGACCATGTCGCATGAGTTCAATATATAAATCCTCTTGAAATTGTTCCTTCCACCACAATAATGCGTCTTCAGCTTGATGTTCACCAACATTTAAAACCTTTGAGGACACTTCACCATAAAGATTTCCTGTAAGTACAATTAAATCTTCTTTGTATTGTTCTACAATCTTGCGATCAATTCTAGGGACATAGTAAAACCCATTGGTGAACGCATTGGATGACATTTTTACCAGATTTTCATAGCCTTTTTTGGATTTGGCCAAAAAGACAATTTGATATCCATTGTCTTTGTGTGATTTATTTTCGTGGTCTTCACAAACAAAAAATTCACAGCCAACAATAGCTTTTATGGGGGTCGCTTCAAAAGACTCTCCTTTTGCTTCGGCGTCTAGCTTTTGTTGTTTTAACCCTTTATTATAATTTCCAATTTCTTTTACAAAATGAAAAGCACCCATCATATTTCCATGATCGGTAAGGGCCACGGCAGGCATTTGGTATTTAGCAGCAGCAGTGACTAATTTTTTGATGCTGATGGTGGATTGTAAAATTGAAAATTGAGAATGATTGTGCAAATGTGCCATAGAGGCGTCATTCAAAATTTCGGGAATACCAGTAGAGTGTTGGGGTGTTGGGGTTTCCTTTTTGGCTTTCGCATTAATGGCCGCTGTGGCTTCTTTTAGATTGATATGCTTAAGTCCAATGGGTGCAATCGGATTTGGATATTGAGCTTTAAACTCTTGAATATATTCTGGTGTTGACTGCAACTCATCTGGCGAAAAAACACCTTTTCTAAGCAATTCCAAAAAACAACGTGTTGTGGCTTCCACGTCGGCAGTAGCGTTGTGGGCTTCTGCAAATGGCGTTTGGAATAGAAACTGATGCAACTCCGTTAGCGTTGGCAATTTAAATTTACCTCCTCGTCCGCCAGGTAACTGACAAAGACTCGCCGTAGTTTCGGTACAGGTATCCAAAACAGCCATACTATTTAGAGGGGTTTCAATTTGTAGGCGATGGTATTCGCAGCCCATTATATTGAGGTCGAATCCTACATTTTGTCCCACAACAAATTTGGCTTTGGATAGCGCAATATTAAATTTTTTGAGAACAACCGCTAATTCCTCGCCTTGTTCTGTGGCTAAGGCTGTAGAAATGCCATGTACCTTTTCGGCATCATAGGGAATATTAAATCCATTGGGGCGAATGAGAAAATCTTGATGTTCAATACACTGACCCATATGGTCGTGCAATTGCCATGCTATTTGGATACAACGCGGCCAATTGTTGGTATCTGTTAGGGGCGCATTCCAACGCTTGGGTAGGCCTGTGGTTTCGGTATCAAAGATTAAATACATGGCTAAATTTTGTGCTTAAGATAGGATTATAAATATAGTGTTATTTTAAGATTTTGCCCTGGCTTTTTTTAAGGATTTATGAACAAAAAAAATGATATATATCCACTACCGAATGGCTTATATCGGATATTTGAAAAAATTGTGTTGACACTGAAATAAATTTTGTGTAAACAACAAGTTGCTGTAAACATCTGCACACTATTGGTGTTGAGAGAATAGAAGAAGCTTGTTAATCCTCAGTTGTATACCTTAAATTATAAAACACCCCTTCCGAAAAGTTCATATATTTTGTTCCAGTACTATCGTAAGAATTAAAATAAAATGTGCCTTTTATGATTTTGGTTTCAGCATTTACTTCTTCAATCGTCACTTTTCCATCACTCAAATATACGGGATATTCTACCCCATCATATTGTGTGGAATATATGACGTTTTCTTGTTTAAATGTTACCGTAGAGGTCTTGCCTTTTCCTAATTCATAAGACCCAACAGTAGCTGCAGCTAATGTAATTGTCATGGTACCATAACCATCTGTACCAGTAATTGTGAGTGCCCCCGATGCATTAACGGTCGCTGAACGCGAATTGGACTTCCATGTAAAATCGCCGTGTTGTAATCCTTGTAACGTTGGGGAACTCGTTTGAATCTCATCTTGACATCCAAAAAAAGAAAACATTACAAGTAAAGAAAGTGCAAAATATTTCATAGTTTTTTTTAATTAAGTAGGTTGAACTTAACAACACATATAAATCCAAAAATATAAAAAATAAATGAATGTTTTTGTATTGAAAAAATATAGTATATTTGCCGCTCATTAATAACCGAGGTCGAGAACCTCACAAATTAATTTTTATGCCTGTAAAACTAAGATTACAAAGACACGGAAAAAAAGGAAAACCATTCTACTGGATTGTTGCTGCGGATTCGCGCTCAAAAAGAGATGGACGTTTTCTTGAAAAACTAGGAACGTACAACCCTAATACCAATCCTGCACAAATTGACCTCAACGTTGATGGTGCCGTAAAATGGTTAGAAAATGGTGCTCAACCCACAGATACTACTCGTGCAATTTTATCGCATGAAGGCGTTTTGTTGAAAAAACACCTTGCTGGTGGGGTGAAAAAAGGCGCTTTGACTGAAGAACAAGCGGAAGAAAAATTCCAAGCTTGGGTCGCAGAAAAGCAAGCTAAAGTTGATGCCAAAAAATCTGATCTTCAGAAAGCTAAAGAAGCACAGGAAGCAAAAGCTCTTGCTGCCGAAAAAGCAGCTAACGAAGCTCGTATTGCTGCCGCTGCTCCAGTAGTAGAAGAAGTTGTTGAAGAAGTTGTTGAAGAAGAAGTTGCTACTGAAGCTTCAAACGAGGAAGAATAAAACATTTATTTTTTATACCTTTAAACCTGACTTAACGGTCAGGTTTTTTTTTGATATTTTATGAAAAAAGAAGATTGTTTTTATCTTGGAAAAATCGTAAAAAAGTACAGCTTTAAAGGAGAAATTCTGGCCAAACTAGATACCGATCAACCTGATATTTACGAAAATTTGGACGCCTTATTTATAGAAGTTAGCAACAGCTTGATTCCTTATTTTGTAGAAAAATCTCAGCTACACAAATCTAACTTGTTACGTTTAAAACTTGAAGATGTTACCAGTGAAGGTGATGCCGATGCCCTCTTAAAAAAAGACTTATATCTACCTCTTGATCTTTTACCAAAACTTGAAGGTAATGCTTTTTATTTCCACGAAATTATTGGATTTCAAGTTATTGATGAAAATTTTGGCCCGGTAGGGCAAATCACAGGAGTTAACGATAGCACAACTCAAGCCCTATTTGAAATTGATCATCATGGCAAAGAAGTTTTAATCCCCATCAACGACGATATTATTAATAGTCTCGACCGTACAGTCAAAACTGTATTGGTAAAAACACCGCCTGGACTTATTGACTTGTATCTTGACTAATGCCTTTGGAAGACTTTCAGTTTAAACAATTTAGTGTTGCACACGACCGCTGTGCAATGAAAGTCGGTACAGATGCCGTTTTATTAGGCGCTTGGGCTACTATAAATCATCGCCCTAATTCTGTTCTAGATATTGGCGCAGGGTCGGGAGTGCTGGCACTTATGCTTGCACAGCGCAGCAACGCAGAATTAATTGATGCCATTGAAATTGATGCTGAAGCTTATGAGCAATGCGTACAAAATTTTGAGCAGTCGCCGTGGGCAGATCGTTTGTTTTGCTACCATGCAAGTCTAGAAGAATTTACACAAGAAATAGAAGATAAATACGACCTTATTGTGTCAAACCCTCCATTTTATACCAATGATTTTGACACCAAAAATAACGCCAGAAATTTAGCACGTTTTGAAAATGCTATGCCGTTTGACCACCTTATCAGTTCTGTAAAAATGCTTTTGTCCAAAAACGGACGATTTTGTGTCATTACCCCCTTTAGTGAAGAAGATTCATTTTGTGTATTAGCTAATAAAAATCAGCTTTATTGTAACAAGAAACTAAGGATAAATGGGCAAAAACATGGTGAAATTAAACGCAGTTTAATGGTGTTTTCGCGTAAAAAACAAGATACTGAAATACAAGAAATGTATCTCGAAGATGGACGACACAATTATAGTGATAGTTACAGAGAAATGGTAAAAGAATTTTATTTAAAATTCTAAACTCAATAAATTTATAAGTAAATTTGTTGATATATAAATTAAATAATAGTTGATTTTTCTATAAAACCTAAACAAAAAAAACTTTTTGGTATGAAACCAGACCTTTTTGAAGCACCAGATTATTACAACTTAGATGATTTATTTAGTGAAGAACACAAGCTTGTTCGTGATGCAGCGCGCGAATGGGTAAAAAGAGCCGTATCACCTATCATTGAATCTTATGCTCAGAAGGCTGAATTTCCAGAACAAATTATTGGAGGATTAGCAGAAATTGGTGCTTTTGGTCCTTATATTCCTGAAACCTACGGCGGCGCAGGGCTCGATCAAATTTCTTATGGATTAATTATGCAAGAAATTGAACGTGGAGACTCAGGAGTAAGAAGTACAGCATCAGTTCAATCTTCGCTTGTTATGTATCCTATTTGGCAATATGGTAATGAAGAACAACGCCAAAAGTATTTGCCAAAACTCGCTACTGGAGAGTTTATGGGCGCCTTTGGACTGACAGAACCTAATCATGGAAGTAACCCTGGGGGAATGACTACAAACTATAAAGACATGGGAGACCATTTTTTATTAAATGGTGCAAAACTATGGATTTCAAATGCTCCTTTTTGTGATATTGCAGTTGTTTGGGCAAAAAATGAAGAAGGTCGAATTCATGGACTTATTGTAGAACGAGGAATGGAAGGATTTTCTACGCCCGAAACCCACAATAAATGGTCTTTGAGAGCTAGTGCTACTGGAGAACTTATTTTCCAAGATGTAAAAGTTCCAAAAGAAAATTTATTACCCAATAAATCTGGACTAGGCGCTCCTTTAGGGTGTTTAGATTCAGCACGTTATGGTATTGCATGGGGAGCTATTGGTGCCGCAATGGATTGCTACGACACCGCTTTACGCTATGCCAAAGAACGTGTTCAATTTGGAAGACCTATCGCAGGCTTTCAATTACAACAAAAAAAATTAGCTGAAATGATTACCGAAATCACAAAAGCACAATTATTAGCATTTAGATTAGGTCAGCTCAAAAATGAAAACAAAGCTACCTCTGCCCAAATATCTATGGCCAAAAGAAATAATGTTGATATGGCTCTTAAAATTGCACGTGAATCTCGTCAGATATTGGGTGGCATGGGGATTACTGGAGAATACAGTATTATGCGCCATATGATGAATCTAGAGAGTGTTGTCACCTACGAAGGCACACATGACATCCACCTGCTCATTACTGGGCTAGACATCACAGGGTTAAATGCGTTTAAATAATCTATTTTTTTTCTTTTTTATTGGATTCTTCTTTTTGAACACTTCAATTTTAAGCTGTAATAAAAAAGCGGAAATTCCTTATGTGCCGTCTTATACGAGTGACCAAGATGATGATGATGATGACGATGACGATGAAGAAGAAAATGAAACCCCTCCACGAAACATAAAACTTTTAAGCCTTGGCGATAGTTACACCATAGGACAAAGTGTTTGTGACCGTTGTCGCTTTCCAGAACAATTAAAGGATAGTTTAATTGCAAATTTTGATGAAGAAGATACATTTTCTCTTAATGTTATTGCACAAACTGGCTGGACAACTACGAATTTAAAATCTGCAATTGAAAGCGCCAATTTAACATCGGATTTTGACTTAGTAACTTTGCTTATTGGAGTCAATAATCAATATCAAGGTAAACCATTTTCGCTTTACGAAACGGAATTTGTTGAGTTAACAAATACAGCAATTGCACTCGCCGGAAACGATGCTTCAAAACTTATTGTGGTTTCTATTCCTGATTATGCTTATACCCCTTTTGGACAAAATGGTAGTCCAGAGACCATTTCAGAAGAACTTGAACTCTACAATAATTTCGCTCAAAATTATTGTGAAATAAATGGGTTGAGCTATGTTTACATTACTGATATAACACAACAAGGGCTCGAAAATCCTAACTTAGTTGCGGCTGATAATCTTCACCCATCTACTTTGGCCTATACTCAATTTGTAGAACGAATTTTGCCACTTGCTATTGAAAAAATTGAGTGATTTAATCCTCTGGAGCTAATTCCACTTCAAGCCCTTCCATTTCGGGTTTAATTTGGATTTGACACCCCAATCGACTGTTGGATTTTACATGAAATGCTTCGCTAAGCATGGCTTCTTCATCGTCTGATTTTTCTGGTAATTCATGTGCACTTTGTACATAACACTGACATGATGCACACATGGCCATTCCTCCACAAACACCAATAGTTCCTTCTGGAGCAAGTTCATACATACGAACAATTTCCATAAGGTTTAGCGCCATATCTGTTGGAGCTTCAATTGAGTGAGTAACCCCCAATCGATCTGTGATTTTTATGTTGATATCAGAAGACATTAATCAATTGATTTTACTACACTTTTAGGCGCTTCTTTTCTAGTGCCGTCAAATCCATCAATCCCACTAACTGTGGTGTATTTTAGCACTAAACGTTTCCCTGGATTGATGATTTTATAGGCTGCTTGACACATAAGTGTAGCTTCATGAAAACCACATAAAATTAGTTTTAATTTTCCAGGATAAGTATTGACGTCACCAATTGCAAAAATACCAGGAATATTGGTTTGATAATCAAGTGCATTATTTACTTTAATGGCATTTTTTTCTATTTCGAGACCCCATTTGGCAATTGGCCCCAGTTTTGGCGATAATCCAAATAATGGAATAAAAGCATCAGTATCAATACGTTGTGGGGTTTCACCTGACTTTGTAACTTCTATAGATTCTAGCTTATGGTGACCAAAAAGTGCTGTAACTTCAGCGGGAGTAATTAAATTAATCTTTCCTTTGTTCTTCAAATCTTGCACCTTTTCTACTGAATCCAAAGCACCTCTAAATTCAGTTCTTCGATGAATTAGTGTAACTTCACTAGCAACATCACTAAGAAAAATAGACCAGTCTAATGCGGAATCTCCTCCTCCCGCGATGACAACACGCTTGTTGCGATACACTTCAGGATCTTTAATCATGTAGGCAACGCCTTTGTCTTCAAAATCTGAAATATTTTCCAAAACAGGTTTTCGAGGTTCAAAACTTCCCAATCCGCCAGCAATTGCAACTACTGGTGCTTGATGTTTCGTGCCTTTATTGGTCGTTACAATAAAAGAATCGTCAGCTTGCTTTTCAATAGTTTCGGCACGTTCTCCTAGCGTAAAACCTGGCTCAAACTGTTTGGATTGTTCTAATAATTTTTTTGTAAGATCTCCAGCTAATATTTCTGGATAGGCAGGAATGTCATAAATAGGTTTTTTGGGATAAATTTCTGAACACTGTCCACCGGGTTGTGATAATGCATCAATAAGGTGGCATTTGAGTTTAAGAAGACCTGCTTCAAAAACTGTAAAGAGTCCAGTTGGTCCTGCACCAATAATAAGAATATCGGATTTAATCATTTTATGCTTCGATATTTATAACAGATTGTATTTGAGGAGCATATTTTTTTATGGTCATTTCCACCCCCGATTTTAGAGTCATTTGATTGACACTACAAGAAGAACAAGCTCCAATTAATTGTACCTTTACAACTTCATCATTTTCAATAGAAATCAAGTTGATATCACCACCATCGTTTTGCAAAAAAGGACGGATTTCGTTCAATGCTTTTTCAATATTTTCTTTAAGTTCTTTTGAATTCATAGCTTTGACGTCTTTATTTTTTTACGGCACTACAACCTGCCATTGTTGTTATTTTGATGGCCTCTGTTGGTGGTAAATCTTTATTTCGTTTTACAACTTGTTGTACAACTTCTTTTGTAATTGCATCAAAAGCTGTTTCAATAGCAGTTTCTATTTGTAGGGCTGCTGGGCGACCAAAATCTCCTGCTTCTCTTATGCTTTGTACAATAGGGATTTCTCCTAAAAAAGGAACTCCTAAATCTTCCGCAAGATGCTTTGCGCCTTCTTGACCAAAAATATAATACTTATTTCCTGGTAATTCTTTTGGTGAGAAATAAGCCATATTTTCTATAATTCCAAGTACTGGGACATCTATACTGTCTTGTTGAAACATGGCTACGCCTTTTTTTGCATCTGCCAATGCTACATTTTGAGGGGTACTAACAACTACAGCTCCGGTGAGCGGTAAGGATTGCATGATACTCAAATGAATATCGCCTGTTCCAGGTGGTAAATCAATCAATAGAAAATCTAATTCCCCCCATGCAGCATCAAAAATCATTTGATTGAGTGCTTTTGCAGCCATTGGCCCTCGCCACACTACAGCTTGGTCTGTTTTGGTGAAAAATCCTATGGATAATATTTTAACACCATAATTTTCAATAGGTTTCATTTTTGAAGCTCCGTCAACCTGAACAGCAAGTGGTTTTTCGTGTGCAACGTCAAACATTATTGGAACTGATGGACCATAAATATCGGCATCTAAAACCCCTACTTTAAATCCCATTTTTGATAGCGTTACTGCTATATTTGAAGTAACCGTTGACTTCCCAACACCACCTTTACCTGATGCAACGGCTACAATATTTTGAATCCCAGGAATTGATTTTCCTTTGATTTTATTTTTTGGAGTTGATGGTGCATCAACTTTTACATTCACTTTAATTTTTGCTTTTGGATACACTAACTCGTGAATCGCTTTCATAATGTTAACTTCTGTGCGCTTTTTGGCTTGTAAACTGGGGTTTGATATGGTTAAATCGATGACAACCTCATCATCGAAAACAACAATATTTTTTACGGCTTTGCTTTCAATCATGTTTTTACCCTCACCAGGAACTGTGATGGTTTTCAATGCGTCTTCAATTGCTTGTTTTGTAAATTTCAAGGCGTGTAATTTAGATTTGTTCTAAGGTACAAATATACGCTTGATTTGTTAAAAAAGCTAAAGTTCTTTTGCAGGATCCCAAAAAATAGATTCAAAATTCTGAATTTGATTGTCTTTGACTTGAATACCTTCATTTTCTAAAAGTTGCTGCATTAGATTTATACCATCAAAATGGTGTTTTCCAGTGAGCAGTCCTTTTCTATTGACAACTCTATGTGCAGGAACATCTTTACCATGTGAGGCCGTCATGGCATACCCCACTGCTCTTGCACTTCTTGGCGCAGCTAAATATGTTGCAATTGCCCCGTAGCTTGTCACACGACCAAATGGAATTTGACGTGCAACTTCATAACATTTATCAAAAAAATTTGAGGACTCTGGCATGATTAATCCAATCGTATTAAATTAATTAGCGTAACAATTGCAACTGCTAGTGTTATGATTGCTATAGAGTAATTCATATTTTTTGGTGTTACAAATTTGGTGTTTTTCAAAGTATCGAAAAATAAAATGTAAACATACAATGCCATAAATGTTCCCATTACAGCTCCTGAAATATAAGCACCCGTTGTTGTGGACTCCAAACTAAACCATTCAAAAGAAACAAGCGTTGTAACCATATAGGCTTGAAATGGTATTGGAAAAATATTAAGCGAAGACAAAAACATACCTTGAAAAATACGACTTTGTTTGCTTTTAATTGAGGGCTCTACCTCAAGGCTTTTTGATTTTGAATTCGCCGTAAAAAAGAAATAAATAGACACCAATAAGAAAATCACAAAAGCAACACGCTTTAGAATTATTGTTACTTCAGGATGTTGATTGAGATATTTGGCAAAAACAGTTGCGATATAAACTTGCAAAGCCACTATTATACATACACCTATTGAAAACATAAATCCTCTGTTGTGCCCCTCTTTTAAGCTAATTTTTGCGGCAGACACATTCAGTAACCCTGGTGGTAGAACACCTATAAAAGCAATCACGAGACTTATAAAAAAGATGTATGTATTATTCAATTTCTAATTGATTTTGAACCTAATATAGGTAATTGCTTTGTCTTTTGCTAAATAGGTTTCTTCATAATGGGTTTGTATTTCAGTCACCTCCTTTGGACTTCCCTCTTGTCTGTATACGTCATGATTTGCATATTCCACCTCACACCCAAGCCCATGCAACAAGCCAAGGGTGTAGCCATGCATAAACTCACTATCTGTTTTAAGATGAACAACTCCTGTATTATTTAAAACATTTTTATAACGTTGCAAAAAAGTAGCATTAGTTAAGCGGTGTTTTGTTCGTTTGTACTTAATTTGAGGATCTGGAAAAGTAATCCAAATTTCATCAACCTCATTTTCAGCAAAAATAAATTCAACAAGTTCGATTTGAGTTCGAATAAACGCAACATTGGGCATTTGATTTTCAATAGCGGTTTTTGCACCTCTCCAAAAACGCGCACCTTTGATGTCTATCCCAATAAAATTTTTATTGGGATTGCGTTTGGCCAAACCCACAGTATACTCACCTTTTCCACAGCCCAATTCAAGGACCAAAGGATTGTTGTTTTTAAAAAATGATGAGCACCATTTGCCTTTCAACGAAAATTCAGCATTAACTAGCTCCTCTCGTGTCGGTTGAATGACATTGCGAAAGGTTTCATTTTCCCTAAATCTTTTCAGTTTATTTTTGCTCCCCACAGGTTCTAATTTTCAGCAAAAGTAGGAAAATTAGGGTGAATTTATTGTTGTTTTTGAAGTGTAAATGAAAACTCACTGCCTATGCCATATTTACTTTCGATATGGATGGTTTCGTTGTGGGCTTCCAAAATATGTTTTACAATAGCAAGCCCTAGTCCAGATCCGCCTTCACTACGCGCACCACTTTTATCAACTCTATAAAAACGTTCAAAAAGTCGAGGAATGTGCTCTTCTTCTATACCTTCTCCGTTGTCTGTAACTCGAACCAAAACTTTATCAGAATTTAAAGATTCTACACTTAATTCTGTGGTGCCGTTAGCGTGACCATATTTTATTGAGTTTACAATAAGATTGGTTAGCACTTGCTGTATGCGTTTCATATCGGCATTAACAAAAACTGATGTTGGAGTGAGTTCATCAAAAGTCAAAGTAATTTTTTCCTTTTTGGCTTTCATTTCAAGTTGCTCAAAAATAGTTTTTATAAGCTCTATGATATCAAAATTTGATTTTTCCAACTTCGCATTACCAAATTCTATTTTTGTAATTGTATCCAAATCTTGAACAATATATATCAGTCGATCTACGCCCTTATCCGCTCTTTTTAGATATTTTTCCAAAATATCTTTATCACTCATTGCACCATCCAAAAGCGTAGAAATATAGCCTTGAACTGTAAATAATGGTGTTTTGAGTTCATGTGCCACATTGCCTACAAATTCTTTTCTAAATTCTTCTCTCGCCTTTAAAGATTCTAGCTCAATTTTTTTAAGCTTTGTGTATTTACTTAACTCTTTACTTAAAAACTCTAAATCTTTAGATATTGGTGTACTCTTTACTGGGCCAGGTTCAGATTCCAAAAATATAACATCATTATATATTTTTTCTATTTTTTTATAGATGTAACGTTCAATACGGATTTGTACCAACAAGAAGCTTGTGATAAAACAAAAAAGTGAAGAAAAACCTATTAATTTAAAATTAAAATCATCGGTAAAAAACAAAAAAACACTCATAGAGAGTGCGAGGAAAAACGTTAGAAGTAGTGCCGTTATGACTGCAAATTTATACGTCTTTTTTAGATTCATTTATTTTCAAACTTATATCCTACCCCTTTAATTGTTTTAAAGCGTTTGTCCCCAAGTTTTTCACGTAGTTTTCGAATATGAACATCAATAGTTCTTCCTCCAACAACAACTTCATTACCCCAAATTTTATTGAGGATATCCTCGCGCTTAAAAACTTTTCCTGGTTTGGATGCCAACAAATATAACAATTCAAATTCTTTGCGTGGTAAAACAATATCTTCGCCTTCAAAAACAATTTTATAGGCTTCCCTATCAATGGTGAGGCGATCCAACTCAATCAAGTCTTTGGATGGAGTATTGGAAGTTGTATTGTATCGTCTAAGCAAAGACTTAATTTTACTAACCAATACTTTTGGTTTTATGGGCTTTGTAATATAATCATCAGCACCAGCTTCAAAACCTGCAACTTGCGAGTAATCTTCGCCTCTTGCGGTCAAAAAAGTAATAAGGGTATTTTCGAGTTCTGGAATTTTTCTAATCTGCTCACAGGCCTCAATACCGTCCATTTCGGGCATCATAACATCTAAAATTATTAAATGTGGTTGTTCTTTTTTGGCCTTTTTAACGGCTTGAACTCCATTATTTGCAGTAATCACATTATACCCCTGAGCTGTAAGATTATAACTTATGATTTCCAAAATATCTGGCTCGTCATCAACCAAAAGAATTTTTATGTTAGAATTAGTCATTTCTAGTGCTATAATTTATAAGTAAATATATTGAATAAGACACGAATAAAAAAAATTGAAGTCATTCTTAATATTAATTTAAAACACGCTTAACATTAGTTTCATGCCAAAATATTGATTAAAAAATTATTAATTTTTACTCATTTTACAGATTTGGAACATTTTTTGATAACATGTTATTAACCAAACTCTATTTTATGAAAAAAAACTACTTGATTATAATTGTTATCATATTTTCTCTTTTATCATTCGGACAAACCAAAGTTTTTATCAATGAAATACACTATGATAATGCTGGAGCCGACGCCAATGAAGGCATCGAAATTGCAGGGCCTTCTGGTACTAATTTAAGCTCCTATGCATTAACATTATATAACGGAAGCGACAATAGTGCCCTCAAAACTATCAAACTTTCTGGGATCATTCCGAATCAGTCTAATGGCTTTGGCACTTTGTTTTTCTCAATTATTCCTCTTCAAAATGGCGCGCCAGATGGTGTTGCATTGGATAACAATGGAACACTAATTCAGTTTTTAAGCTACGAGGGGACAATTACTGCAACAGACGGTGTGGCTAATGGAAACACCTCAACTGATATTGGTGTGGCAGAAAATGGCACCACCACTGTTGGACATTCTTTACAGCTCAACGGCACAGGAAACAGTTACGAAGATTTTTCTTGGAGCTCTCCAGCAGCAAGCACCTATAATGCACTTAATACCAACCAAACTTTTTCTGCAACAGCGGTTGTAAATGATTTAGTAATTACAGAAATACAACTTTATCCCAACCCTACTAGCAATGGAATTGTTCATTTAAAAACAATAAGCCGAGACCCTATTTTTGTACAACTTTACAATGCACTGGGTAAAAATGTTTTTTCTAAGACAATAAATCGTGGAGCGCCATTGAATGTTCAAGATTTAGCAGCTGGTGTTTATATGGTGCGCCTGACACAACAACACAAAGTATCCACAAAAAAATTGGTGATTAGATAATACGCCCCACCCTTTTTTGTCAATCTTTTAATTAATTGCAAAGTAAAATACAAATTTAGGTTAATTGATTGATTTTCAATTAAATTTAATGTAATTGTGTTTCAAAATTAGTTATATTTGAGGGAATTAATCAAATTTTAACTTATGAAACACTTTTACTTTTTTCTTTTTACTTTTTTCGCTTTTAACTTGTCCTTTGGGCAAGAAGTCACTGAATTGTATTTCAGTAAATACGCAGAGGGTTCTTCAAATAATAAATTTGTTGAAATTTATAATGGTACAGACCAAACTATATCCCTCTCAGGATATGCTTTTCCAACTGTAAGTAATGATCCAACAACCCCTGGAGTACATGAGTATTGGAATGATTTTGAACCTGGTGCAGAAATTCTTCCTGGAGATGTGTATATTATCGCTCATCCGTCTGCTGATCCTGCTATTCTTCAAGAAGCAGACGATACTTACTTTTATATGTCAAATGGCGATGATGGAATGGCACTTGCTTTTGGAACCGAAGATGATTATGTTGTATTGGACTGGATAGGGGACTTTAATGGAGATCCAGGAAGTGGCTGGGAAGTGGCAGGAGTATCAAGTGCTACAAAAGACAAAACTCTAATTAGGAAGTCAACTGTATGTGGACCAAATAATGATTGGGCAGCTGCAGCTGGAACTTCGGCTGAGGATTCTGAATGGATAGTTATAGCACAAGACACTTGGGATGGCCTTGGATCATATACTGGTTGTATTTCCAACCCAGATCCAACTATTTCAATTACTTCTCCGTCTAATGGTACTGAATTTATTGCTGGAACTACAAGTGTTACACTATCCCTTTCAGTTCTAGACTTTACAGTAGGTGCAATTGATTCAGGTGCTGACGGTCATATTCATTGGAGTATAAATGGAGAAAATCAAATGAAATATGATACTGGAGATGAAATAATTACTGTAGAAGACGGAGAGGCTTATAACATCTACGTCGAATTAGTTGATAATAATCATAATCCAATAACACCTGCAACTAACCAATCCGTGACTTTTTCTGTTAAACTACCAGATCCAAGTCTTCCCATAAGCGATGATTTTGACTATCCTGATGGAGATTTAATTTCATCTGATAACTGGTTAGATCTTGGTGGTGATGGTGCAATAAATGTGAGTAATGGAAAAGCTATAATCAATCATTTAGTTTATAAAGCTGCCAGCACTGCTTTTACTTCTTCTGAAGGTTCAATTTATTACGCTTTTGATTTTATTGTAAATTCTCCTGGTTCTCCAATATCAGGAAATGATTATGAATATTTTGCGATTTTCAAAAATAATGGTTATGATTATCGTGCTAGATTAAATATTGTAGAGGCAAATACTGCTGGAAATGATTTTTCAGTTGGAATTTCTACAAAAAATAACACTGCTGATGTTATTTGGGGCTCTGACTTAACCTTCGGAACGTCATATAGAGCAACTGTTAAATATAATCAAGAATCTAATATTGCACAACTATGGATTAATGCAAATGAAGAAACTGATACATCAGTTACAGGAACTGATGAAGATGATCCAGGAACTACAATCACACAATTTGCTTTCAGACAATCTAATTCATCTAGTAACGAAACTATTTCGATTGATAATTTAGTAGTTGCCCAATCCTTTATTGCAACTTTAAGTTTAAGTAATGATAGAAACCAAAATGTATTTATTTTATTCCCCAACCCAACAAACACAGGATTTGTCACCATCAAATCCAACCAAATGGGTGCGGTACAAGCACAAGTTTTTGATTTGCTTGGAAAAGAAGTGGTTAATACTGTGGTCAATAATGAGCGTTTAGATGTATCTAATTTAAATGCTGGTGTTTATGTGGTAAAACTTACGCAAAATAAAAACACAACCACCAAAAAATTAATTATCCAATAATTGATTTTTAAACCTTTTTTAAAAAGAGCGTTGCCTGTGCAACGCTCTTTTTATTTTCTCTATTTTTGTAATGTATTTGTGTAAGAAATGGATAACTCTTCAATTTTCGATATCAATTCCGAGTCGGCCTTTGCTGAAAAAGCACTCGAATTATTCAAATTTCAATTTGAAGAAAATCCAGTATACCGTTCTTTTTGTGACCTCTTATACAAACACCCTAGCGATGTCCAAAAATTAGAAGATATTCCCTTTTTACCTATAGAATTTTTTAAAACTCATAAGGTTATTTCTTCTAAAAAAGATATTCAACAGACGTTTACCAGCAGTGGAACTACAGGAAATGTAGTAAGCCAACACCATGTGGCCGACCTCGACATTTATAAAACAAGTTTTCAAAAAGGGTTTGCGCACTTTTATGGCCGTATAGAAGATTATGCTGTTTTGGCCCTTCTCCCCTCCTATTTGGAACGTGATGGTTCGTCTTTGGTTTATATGGTGGAGGATATGATTCAAGAATCCAAGCACCCCAAAAGTGGATTTTATTTGGATGATTTAAACGCATTAAAACAAAACCTTCTGGAGCTTGAAGCGTCAGGGCAAAAAACACTTCTTATTGGTGTGTCCTATGCCCTTTTAGATTTGATTGAATTTCATCAATTTGAATTAAAACATACCATAATCATGGAAACTGGTGGCATGAAAGGCCGCCGAAAAGAATTGATTAAATCAGAATTACATGCCATTTTAAAAAAAGGATTTGGAGTCAATACAATTCATAGTGAATACGGGATGACAGAACTTTTATCACAGGCCTATTCCAATGGTGAAGGGCAGTTTTCTACACCATCTTGGATGAAGGTGCTCATTAGAGATCCTGAAGATGCTTTGAGTATACTTCCAAAAGGTAAATCTGGTGGTATCAACATTATTGATTTGGCCAATGTCCATTCTTGTGCCTTTATTGCGACACAAGATTTAGGAAAAATTCATACCAATGGGACCTTTGAAGTGCTTGGACGCTTTGACCAATCCGATATTAGAGGTTGTAATTTGATGGTGCTTTAGATACTATACTGCACGGATAATAAACGTACTGCGCTTACCTCGATTTAAAATGATATAGCTATCATTAATTAAATCTGCTGCGCTTAATGTGTACTGTTCATTGACCTTTTCTTTGTTGACCGCAATTGAATTTTCTTTCAACGCACGTCGTGCTTCCCCGTTAGACGCTAAAAATCCTGTTTCTGCAGAAAGTGCGGCAATCATGTCTAATCCCTCTAAAATTTTAGATTTCGAGACATCGGCTTGTGGTACACCTTCAAAAACATCTAAAAAAGTAGCTTCATCCAAGGTTTGGATATCTTCTTTGAAAGCTTTACTGTATAAAATTTGAGAGGCTTTTTCGGCATTTTCACAATCTTCAACACTATGCACCATAGTGGTGATTTCTTGTGCCAATCGTTTTTGTAATTGACGCAAATGGGGTTGCTCTTTGTGTGTTTCAATTAAAGTATGAACCTCATCTTGCTCTAAAAATGTAAAGATTTTGATATACTTTTCAGCATCTTCATCACTCGAATTTAACCAATATTGATAAAATTTATACGGAGATGTTCTTTTAGGATCAAGCCACACATTTCCACCTTCACTTTTTCCAAATTTAGAACCATCAGATTTTGTAATGAGTGGGCATGTAATGGCAAATCCTTTACCATTTCCAATACGTCTAATCAGTTCTGTGCCTGTGGTAATGTTTCCCCATTGGTCGCTTCCTCCCATTTGTATGGTACACTTATGCGCTTGATATAAATGAAGGAAATCATAACCCTGAACCAATTGATAAGTAAATTCTGTAAAACTCATACCCTCGCTACTTTCAGAAGAAATTCTATTTTTTACAGAATCTTTGGCCATCATATAGTTGACGGTAATATGCTTACCCACATCACGAATAAAATCTAAGAACAAAAAATCTTTCATCCAGTCGTAGTTATTCACCATTACAGCGGCATTGGGTTGATTGCTTTCAAAATCTAAAAAATGTGCGAGCTGCTTTTTGATGGCTTCTTGGTTATGGCGCAATGTTGCTTCGTCCAATAAATTTCGTTCGGCTGATTTCCCTGATGGATCACCAATCATACCTGTTGCACCACCCACCAAAGCCACAGGTTTGTGCCCACATCGTTGATAGTGTGCCAACAGCATAATGGGCACTAAATTTCCGATGTGTAAAGAATCTGCTGTAGGGTCAAAACCTACATACGCAGCACGCATGTGTTCCAAAAGATGTTCTTCTGCACCAGGCATAACATCATGAATCATTCCTCTCCACTTTAGTACCTCTATAAAATTATTGGCCATTTTTTGAATTTTGTTGAACAAAGATAAAAGATTCAACAATGCTGAGAAAAGAAAATTCAGTAATTTCGCATCATGATTTTAGTTACAGGCGGTACAGGACTTGTGGGCAGTCATTTACTTCTCAAATTAGCTCAACAAGGCAAAAAAATTCGAGCCACTTACAGAAAAGGGTCGGATCTTGAACATGTGAAAATCATTTTCTCTTACTATTCTGAAAACTCTGCCGAACTTTTTGATACCATACAATGGATAGAAGCCGATATCAATGATATTCCAAAATTAACACTTGCCTTCGAAGATATAACATATGTTTATCATTGTGCAGCATACATTTCTTTTGACCCGTCCGATTACAAAAAACTTCGAAATACAAATATCAAAGGAACTGCAAATATTGTCAATTTATGCATAAGCAATGACATCAAAAAACTGTGTTATGTGAGCTCCATTGCCACTCTTGGATACCACTCAAAAAGTATTAATGAAGAAACGTATTGGAGTGGAAATCAAGACCAAAGTGCATATGCCATTTCCAAATATGGCGCCGAAATGGAAGTTTGGAGAGGTACTCAAGAAGGTATCCCTGCAGTCATAGTTAATCCAGGAGTTATTATTGGTCCAGGGTTTTGGAATTCTGGTAGCGGGCTATTATTTAAATTGGCCTACAAAGGTCAATCTTATACAGCTAAAGGAGTTACAGCATATGTAGATGTGAAAGATGTGGTATTGGCAATGACGCAATTGATGAATTCATCAATTGAAAATGAAAGATATATTTTGGCAAGTGCAAATGTGTCTTACCAAGAAATCATGTCTATGATTTGCAAAGCTCTACATGTAAAAAACTCTAAAAAAGTGGCTTCAAAAGTTTTATTGTCTATTGGATGGAGAACTGATTGGCTATTTTCTAAAATTTTAAGAAGAAAAAGAAGACTGACTAAACAATTAGCTAAAACTTTATTAAAAAAATCTTTTTATAGCTCAAACAAAATTCAACAAGATTTAAAGGGGTTTGAATGGATGCCAATTACTGACTCCGTTTCTGCAACGTGTCGATTTTTCTTGGGGAAAGTCGATTCTTGATGCTGCGCTCTTTTCTATTGAATTCAAAAACCGTGTCTCTAGGTTTTATTTTTGATTTTTTAATAGAATCATTTTTCTTTTTTTCTGCTTCAACTAACAATTCAATTGCTTTTTTATCTAATTCCAGTTTTTGTTCCAAACGCTTGTATATTGAAGCATACACTTCATTATTGTTGGCATAGTAGGTATTACTATTTACAAATTGAAGACTATCGATATTGAATTGATCAAAAATATATTGTGAGGGATTTTCGATATGCTGTTCTAAAATTTTTTTATTAATGCCTTTAGCTGCATTCATTATCATAAGTTGATACAAAACATCTACCATTTGTTCCTCAGAAATTAAATCATCAGGCGCTTTATACTTATCTCTATTACAAGAGATCAGTATAAAAACTGAAAAAACAAAACAAAAAATTCTCATCGATTAAAGGTTAAACGCATTGCAGCATTATGATTAGAAAATTGTGCATTATGGTATACCAAAGAACCATTTAAAATGGTATGCGTAATTCTTGATTTAAATGTTGTTCCCTCAAAAGGAGACCATCCACATTTATAGAGAATATTGTCTTTTGTTACCGTCCAAGGGTTGTGAGGATCCACCAAAATTAAATCGGCATAGTATCCCTTTTTTATAAAACCTCTTTTTTCAACTTGAAATAAAATAGCAGGATTATGTGCCATTTTTTCTACTATTTTTTCTACTGAAATTTGGTCTTGGTGATAGGCCTCCATAAGCGCTACAACAGCATGCTGAACCAATGGTCCACCAGATGGTACTTTTGTATATGGATTGTGTTTTTCTTCTTTTGTATGAGGGGCATGGTCTGTAGCAATAACATCTATTCTATCGTCTAAAAGCGCTTTCCAAAGGGCCTCACGATCGGTACTAGACTTTACGGCAGGATTCCATTTGATGAGTGTCCCTTTTTTATCGTAATCTTCATCTGTAAACCAAAGATGATGAATACAAACTTCAGCCGTAATTTTTTTATCTTTTAATGGCGTTTTGTTGGTAAATAATTTCATTTCTTTTGCCGTAGACAAATGAAATACATGAAGTCTGGCCCCTGTTTTTTTGGCCAACTCAATAGCTTTTGATGACGATAAATAACAGGCGTCCTCACTTCTTATTATAGGATGATACTTTATTGGGATATCATCGCCATATTCTGCTGCAAATTTCTGAGTATTTTCTCTTATGGTTTGTTCATCTTCACAATGCACAGAAATAATCATGTCTGTACTCGAAAAAATTTGTTCTAAAACCTCTGGATTATCGACAAGCATATTTCCTGTAGAAGATCCCAAAAACAATTTTAGACCTGCTACATTTTTTGAATCCACTTTTAGAATTTCTTCCAAATTGTCATTTGTTCCACCAAACATAAACGAGTAATTGGCAAATGAAGTTTCAGCAGCAATTTTAAATTTATCCTCAAGTTTCTCTATGGTTGTTGCTTGAGGAACAGTATTGGGCATTTCTATAAAAGAGGTGATTCCACCTGCAATTGCAGCCTTGGATTCTGTGGCAATATTTGCTTTATGTGTTAGACCAGGTTCTCTAAAATGTACTTGATCATCTATCATTCCAGGAAGCAAAAATTTGTTTTCTGCATCAATGACCTGAGTATCACCATTTTTTGCACTTATAGATTCCGAAATTTCTTTTATAAATTGATTTTCAATAAGCACATCGCCATTAAAGATTTTACCTTCATTTACAATCCGTGCATTTTTTATTAATATAGATTTTTTTTGCATTTACAATCTGCCTAAAAGTTGTTGAGTTCGCATTTGAATAACACCCAAAACGGCCTCAGAAATAATTCCCTTTGTGAGCTTTGATGCTCCTCGTATTCGGTCGGTAAAGATAATAGGTATTTCTTTGATTTTAAATTTTTTATTTATGGCTTTAAACTTCATTTCTATTTGAAATGCATAACCAACAAATTGAATATCATCTAAATCAATTGCTTCTAAAACACTTCGATTGTAACAGACAAACCCAGAGGTTGGGTCTTTGACTGGCATTCCAGTGATGAAACGCACATAAAATGAAGCAAAATATGAAAGTAAAATTCGAGAAAATGGCCAATTTACAACATTGATGCCCTTGACATATCGAGACCCAACAGCCACGTCTATATTAGGGGCCAAACATGCTTGGTACAGTATTTTTAAATCTTTTGGATTATGAGAAAAGTCGGCATCCATTTCAAAAATATACTGATATGAACGCTCTATCGCCCACTTAAATCCATCAATATAAGCACGACCAAGTCCTGTTTTTTTGGGACGGAGTAAAAGATGTAAGGTCGCAGGAAATTCTCCTTGTAATTGTTTTACTTTTTGGCTCGTTTTATCTGGGGAATTATCATCCACCACCAAAACATGAACTTCATTGTACATTGAAAAAATAGCGCGTAACATCAATTCGATGTTTTCGATTTCGTTGTAAGTAGGTATAATTACTAATGTGTCCTTCAAAATATGATTATGTAAAAACAAAAATACGTTAATTTAACGGATCATTTTAATAAATATTCTTCTTAGATTTGTGTATGCTCAGAGAAGTTGTTTCAAACGATTGGTATGTTGTATTTTGCCTCGCAAGTTTAATCATTGTTTTGGTGGCTAAAACTATTCATCCATTTCGATTCTTAGAGTTTTTAAAATTATTTAGCAATACAAACTACTTGCGTATTTATCTAAAAGAACATTCTTTTTTTGATAATTTTGATGCTCTACTTTTTTTAAACTTTTGCCTCAATATTGTTGTTTTTGGATGGATAAGCTATCAATATTTACTTTTTGAACCTGTCTCAATGAGTCTTTTGCTATTCTCTCAGTTGATCGCCTTTGTAGCATTAGGTTTTCTATTCAAAATTGGCATTGAATTATTTTTGGGCTATGTCTTAGATTTGAATAAAATATTTAACATTTTAACCTTTCAACAAATTAGCAGTTATAACTTCATCGGCTTGACACTTTTGCCTCTGAACGCAATTATTGTTTTTGGCGTAAATTTTAACACCACTTTAATTACAATAACTGCCATTCATATTCTCCTGATGCTTGCAGCTGGTATGATAAAAACAATTCGATCAAATCTTAACACACTTTTGAACAATTTCTTTTATTTTATTTTATATCTTTGCACTCTCGAAATTGGACCATTTTTAGTTGTATACAAGGTTTTAAATCGAGATTAACCAATCTTATAAGATTAATCAATTTATGAAAGTAAAAACTATTTTAGTCTCGCAACCCGAACCAAAAGCTGAAAACTCTCCATATTTCGACCTTCAACAAGAGCAAAAAGTTAAAATTGATTTTCGCCCTTTTATTCATGTAGAAGATGTAACTACCAAAGAAATTCGCCTTCAGAAAGTTGACTTTTCTAAAATAACAGCCATCATCTTAACAAGTAGAAATGCTGTAGACCACTTTTTTAAAGTTGCCGAAAAAATGCGTTTCAAAGTGCCAGACACTATGAAATATTTTTGTCAATCTGAGGCCGTTGCCTATTATCTTCAAAAATATGTAGTGTATCGCAAACGTAAAATTTATGTGGGGACACGAACATTTCCTGAACTGATTTCGGTTATTAGCAAATACAAAGACGAAAATTTTCTTTTACCTTCATCTGATAAGCTAAAACCCTCTGTTCCAAAAGCTCTCGATGAATTGGGTGTAAATTGGAAACAAGCAGTATTTTATAAAACAGTTATCAGTGATTTATCTGATTTGGCGGATGTATATTATGATATTTTAGTATTCTTTAGCCCTTCAGGTATCGAATCTTTATTCCATAATTTTCCAGACTTTAAACAAAATGACACACGAATTGCTGTCTTTGGTAATACTACCATTAAAGCCGTTGAAAGTAAAGGATTACGAGTTGATATTTCAGCTCCAACAAAAGAAACACCTTCTATGAGTATGGCTCTTCAGCGATACATTAAGAAAATGAATAAAAAATAGTTGTTTCTTATAATATATTTAAACGCTCATCCAATAAGATGAGCGTTTTTTTTGCTCTAATTTTTGTACCTTTAGACTATTACATTAAAAAAATGAAGAACACAATTTATCTTTTTATTGGATTTGTTTTTATTCTAAGCTGTAGTGATGAAGCTTATGATTCTAACACTGATAATTCAAACGACACAACTTCTGATTTTTCTCCAATTGGTGGTAATGATTACTGGATTTATGATGTTGTAAGCAGCAGTTCAGATGTTCCTGAAATGAATTTTACAGCCACCGATTCTATTTATATAAGTTCAGTTGATGAAAATTATTTCACATTAAATGCAAATAATAATGGTGTAGCCAATGGCAGTATGAATATACTACTTACCAACGGAACAATCAGCAAAACACCAACGACTTTGGTTTTTGATGGTACTATTGATGTTCCTCAAAACCTATTGGACTTAGGATTCACACAAGACCTTTCGATCGAAAATATGACGCTCCTAAATTTAGAGGCTTCAAATAATGAGGAAATGTTTGTTGAACAAAGTAATTTTTCTGAAATCATCGATATTATGGGTACAAATGTGCCCGTAGAAATCAGCGGTAGAATTTCCACAAAAAAAATAAACTTTTATGCTAATAAAACTATTAATGATACAAACTATAACGATGTTTTTGAAGCAGAATTTGCATTGAATATTAGTGTAAATGGTACGTTTAGTGTGGAAGGATTTACACAAACAATTCCTATTTTGGAAGCTCAAGATGTCATGAAAATGAACTATTATTATGCCAAAAATATAGGTCTTATACGTTCAGAAACCGTTCAAACAATCAATCTCTCGCCACAGCTCACTGGATTACTCGAATTTTTAGATATCCCACTAGATTTTCCTGCTAATCTATCAATTGAAAGTATTGAAGAATTGAGTGATTATTCTATTGAATAGAAATATTAAAGAAATACCAATATTATAAACACAGAGTAAAGCAAGACTAATAAAAATCCTTCTTTGAATTGTAACTTGTGGCGTTTAGAGATAAGAACCAAAGGCATTATAACTATCGCAAAAACAAGCATCCACAATACATCTCTAGATAAAATTTGAGTATCTACAACAGGAATTGTTTTTAGAATTGAGGTAAGTCCCAACACTGATCCTATATTGAAAATATTTGAACCAATAAGATTTCCTAGCGAGATTGCTTTTTCTTTTTTAATGACTGCAATTATTGATGCTGCAAGTTCAGGAATACTAGTGCCAACAGCAACCAAAGAAACAGAAATGACAGCTTCGCTAACCCCCATTTTTTGAGCCACAACAACAGCACCATTTACTAGCCAATCGGCGCCAAAATATAAGGCTACACCTCCAATAGCAAGCCAAATCAATATTTTAAAATATGAAACTTTGGAAAGTGCATCAATTATAGCATCGGAATCTTCAGCTTTTGAAGTTCTAAATTTTTTTAAAAGTAAAAAGATAAACACCAATAATGCTATAAATAAAATCCAACCTTCAAATGAGGATAACTGCTGGTCATTTTGAAGAAAATAGTAAATGAGTAATGAAAAAATAATAAGTGCTGGCCAGTTGAATTTATAAAACGATTTATCTACCTCAATTGTAGTGCAAATCGCTGTGATTCCTAGTACAAGTCCAATATTAGCAATATTGGAGCCAATCACATTATTTATAGCAATAGAAGGGGCTCCTTGTAAAGCTGCATTCAAACTCACTAATAATTCTGGAACTGATGTTGCAAAGGATACAACAGTAAGTCCAATTACCATTTTGGAAATATTGAGTTTAAAAGAAAGACCAACCGATGCGCGTACCAAATATTCACCTCCAACAACAAGAAGCACAAATCCTAGAAGCATCAAAACAATATCCATTACAAGTATTTTAGACAAATATAAGTTATGGCACTAAAATAGCTTGATTTATCACAAATAAATTATACTTTTGAAATATGAAATTAGTTTTTAAAACTTTAGCCTTTCTCAATAAACTTCTTTTACCTAGTTTAACCAAACGAAGGGTAGAATTGATTAAGGCTACAAAATTTCAAATGATGCTTTTAGGTTGGCGTACTTTTATAACTATGCGAGCATTAGATTAGAATACAAGTCGTTACAGAAATAACAACACCACACCATTGTAAAAAAGATAATTTTTCTTTGAAAAATATCATTGAAACTAAAAGCCCTCCAAGCGGGTGAAAATTTGAAATTAAATTTACCTTATATACCTCAATTAGGGTATAGCCATAAAAAAATCACTGCAGTTGATAATAAAACACTAAGTACAATGATTTTAAAATCATAATACATTTTTATGTCAATACTTGGGGATAAATTATGACCCAAAATTTAAAAAATTCGATCTTGTTAAGTAGTGTTTTACAATTATTTGTTAAACCAAAGATGAGAATATTGACCTAAGTAATATGCAATTAAAATAGGTATAAACGAAAAAGCCATATTCTTTTCCAAAAAATCATATTCTGAAAATATAACTAATATTGAAGCTGAAATAATAATAAAAATTAAATCAAATACTCTTTTTTTGATTTTCATATAAATATAATTTAAAAGAACAATCGAAGTTAAATATTAAAAAATATCCCCAAAAATAATTTAATATTCATGGGGATAAATCGTGACCCAAACTTTCGAAAGTTCAAACTTTTTAGAAAGTATGAAATTGGCTTTGGATTTAATTTTTGGTGTAAAAATAAAACCCAAAACTATTTAGACTGAGGGTCAGACTTTA
>CBFIIL010000006.1:0-55417 GCA_965662485.1 Flavobacteriaceae bacterium
GCAAGAACGTTCGCAACGTATTGCAGAACTGGAAGCATTGATAGCAGCAAAAGATCAAGCAATGACAGATTTAAAAAATGCTATATCTAGTGCACTTACTGATTTTGAAGGCAAAGGGCTCACTGTTGAACAACGTAACGGTAAGGTTTATGTGTCTATGGAAAATAAACTTCTTTTTAAATCTGGAAGTTGGTCTGTAGGATCTGAAGGGCGCAAAGCAATTGTTCAACTTGGAAAAGTTCTTGGCGAAAATCCAGATATTGCTGTTTTGATTGAAGGACACACCGACAATGTACCGTTTTCTAATGGTGGCCAAATTTCTGGAAACTGGGATTTATCCACCAAGCGTGCAACTTCTATTATTGCGATTTTAAGTGAAAATGACGCCATTAATCTTGAAAATTTAACCGCAGCGGGGCGTAGTGAATATGCTCCAATTGCA
The DNA here is from genome assembly GCA_965662485.1 of Flavobacteriaceae bacterium. GTDB lineage: Bacteria > Bacteroidota > Bacteroidia > Flavobacteriales > Flavobacteriaceae > UBA3537. Next base: position 443 of record CBFIIL010000006.1, read on the forward strand.
ACAAATGAAACAACCGAAGGAAAAGCCAAAAACAGACGTATTGAAGTTGTTTTGACTCCTAAACTTGATGAAATTTCTAAACTTCTAAACACTAATTAATGGAATATACATCACTTCCAAATACCAATATTAAAGTAAGTAAAATTTGTCTTGGCACAATGACTTGGGGCAATCAAAATACAGAAGCTGAAGGATTTAATCAGATGGATTATGCTTTGGAACGTGGTGTCAATTTCTTTGATACAGCAGAGCTATATCCTGTTCCAGCTACAAAAGAGACTCAAGGGCAAACGAGTAAAATTATTGGAAATTGGCTAAAAAGAAGTAATAATAGAGAGAAAGTAATTCTTGCAAGTAAAATTGCTGGTCCTGGAGACTATACTGCACATATTAGAACTACAGGGTTTGGAGGCAAATCAATTCAAGAAGCTATTGAGTTAGAACTCAAAAGATTACAAACAGACTACATTGATTTATACCAATTGCATTGGCCAGAACGACACACCAATACCTTTGGGGTAAGAGATTTTAAACCTAGTCCAAACGACCCCTGGCTGGATAATTTCAATGAAGTATTGCATGAGCTAAACAATCTTGTACAAGCAGGAAAAATTAGAGCTTATGGACTTTCCAACGAAAAAGGCTGGGGCACTATGCGCTATGCCGAAGAAGTTCGAAAAGATAATTTGCCAAAAATTACTACAATTCAAAATGCTTATTCTCTATTGAATCGTGTGTTTGAAGGCGACTTAGCAGAAATATCTCATAGAGAAAATATTGGTCTATTGGCCTACTCACCATTAGCTTTTGGTGTGCTTTCTGGTAAATACATCAAAGGCACTGCTGCTGATAATGCACGACTGAAATTGTTTCCAAGATTTGCTCGCTATAGTAGCATGCAATCAACTGAGGCTACAAAACAATATTTGGACTTAGCAAATGACATTGGGATATCACTTACGGCGCTTTCATTGGCTTTTGTAAATCAACGCCCATTTGTAACTAGTAATATTATAGGAGCAACAAATTTGGAACAACTAGAAGAAAATATCAATAGTATAGAAACAAAATTGTGTGAAGACACATTGGCTAGAATCAATGAAATTCATGCTAAGATTCCAAATCCAGCGCCTTGATTTTAGGATTTATTGGCCAACTGACCACAAGCTGCGTCAATGTCTTTACCTCGCGATCTTCGAACAGTTACCGTTATTTTATTGGCTTCAAGCATTGAAACATAACGTTCTATGATAGAAGATTTTGCTTGCTGAAATTCCCCATCATCAATAGGGTTATATTCTATAATATTAACCTTACTTGGTGCAAATTTACAGAAGTCTATTAGCGCTTGAATGTCTTTTACAGTGTCGTTAATACCTTCCCAAACAACATATTCATAAGTAATTTGACGTTTTGTTTTGGCATACCAAACTTCAAGAGCTTCGCGAAGATCTTTTAGTGGAAATGTTTCATTAAAAGGCATAATTTGAGTTCGAACCTCATCTCTTGCAGAATGTAATGATACGGCTAAATTAAATTTGACCTCATCTTCAGCCATTTTTTTAATCATTTTTGGGACTCCAGAAGTCGATACTACAATACGTTTTGGCGACATCCCAAGTCCCTCATCAGAAGTGATTTTATCTATTGCTTTTAAAACATTATTGTAATTCATTAGAGGCTCACCCATACCCATAAAAACGATATTAGTGAGCTTTTTGTCATGATAAAGACGGCTTTGTTTATCAATGGCTACAACTTGGTCGTAAATTTCGTCGGGGTTTAAATTTCGCATACGCTTTAACCTTGATGTAGCACAAAACTTACAGTCTAGACTGCACCCCACTTGAGAAGACACACAGGCTGTTGTTCTCTTTGAAGTTGGAATAAGTACAGATTCTACAACAAGACCATCATGCAAACGAATGGCATTCTTTAGCGTTCCATCGGAGCTTCGTTGCATAGTATCTACTTCAATATGGTTTATACTGAAAGCATCATTCAATAATTGACGCGTTTCTAACGACAAATTGGTCATGTCATCAAATTGATGTACTCCTTTTTTCCACAACCATTCATAGACTTGTTTCCCCCTAAAGGCTTTATCGCCATGAGAAGTAAAAAAAGCCATCAATTGCTCTTTTGAAAGTGCACGTATGTCTTGTTTTGTTTGGCTCAATCGTATCACAATTATAAAATAAAAAAAGCCTCCTGGGAGGCTTTATATGTTTTAAAGAATAAGCATGGCATCACCATAACTGTAGAATTTATATTCTTCTTTTACTGCTTCTTTGTAGGCTTTCATTACAAAATCGTAACCTCCAAATGCAGAAGTCATCATTAGCAATGTAGACTTTGGCGTATGGAAATTCGTAATCATACAATTAGCAATTGAAAAATCATACGGCGGAAAAATAAATTTATTAGTCCAGCCACTAAATTCATTAAGTGTACCACTAGAAGACACAGAACTTTCTACAGAACGCATCACGGTTGTTCCTACTGCACAAATTCGTCGTTTTTCTTTTAATGCAGTATTGATTGTTTGTGTGGCATTACTGTCAATAATAATTTCTTCACTATCCATTTTGTGTTTAGAAAGGTCTTCTACCTCAACAGGATTGAAAGTTCCTAATCCAACGTGGAGCGTGAGTTCAGCAAAGTTAATTCCTTTAATTTCAAGACGTTTCAATAAATGCTTTGAAAAATGTAGACCCGCTGTTGGTGCTGCTACTGCTCCTTCATTTTTAGCATAAATTGTTTGGTATCGTTCTTCGTCTTCTGGCTCAACTTCTCTACGAATATATTTTGGAAGAGGTGTTTGCCCTAATTCAGTTAATTTTCTTCTAAATTCTTCATATGATCCATCAAATAAAAATCTAAGAGTTCTTCCTCTTGAAGTAGTATTATCAATAACCTCTGCGACTAAACTTTCATCGTCACCAAAATAAAGCTTATTGCCAATACGGATTTTTCGAGCTGGATCGACTAAAACGTCCCAAAGACGCTGTTCTGCATTGAGCTCTCTTAATAAAAAAACTTCAATACGAGCGCCTGTTTTTTCTTTATTACCAAAAAGCCTTGCTGGAAATACTTTGGTATTATTTAAAACCATAACATCATCTTCATCGAAATAGTCGATAAGATCCTTAAAGTACTTATGCTCAATGGTTTGTTTTTCTCTGTTCAATACCATTAAACGCGCCTCGTCTCTGTGCTCCGAAGGATATTCTGCTAGAAGGTGATCTGGTAAATCAAAGTTAAAATGGGATAATTTCATTTGTTTAAATTTTTTACAAGTTGCAAATATACAATCTCAAAATAGGCGTTGTCAAGTAAATAGAGGTTTATTTTTTCTCAAGATTAAATCCAAGGGTTTGAAGATCATTCCAAAAGTCTGGATATGATTTTGAAACCACCTCTGCATCATCAATAAAAAGTTGTGTTTTTAGGGCAAGTGGTGCAAAGGCCATTGCCATTCGATGATCGTTATAAGTGTTGATAACAACCCCTGAATTCAAGCCCAAAGGATTTGTGAGGTGTAAACTTTTTGGAGTGATTTCAATAGTTGTCCCCAATTTTTTAATTTCATTTTGAAGCGCCGCCAATCTATCTGTTTCTTTAATTTTTAGCGTATGTAACCCTGTCAAATCACAATCTATTTTCAATCCTAAACATGTTACAACAATAGTTTGTGCGATGTCTGGAGCATTTGACAAATCGATAGATAAGCAATTTGGCAATGAGGCTTCAATTTTTTTTAAAATGAGTGTGGTGCCATCAAATGTACTTTCTACACCCAAATCTTTATAAATTTTTTGAAGTACTGCATCACCTTGTAAACTTGTTGACTTATATTCTGAAATAGCAATTTGAGTTCCGGCTGGACTTAGCGCAACAATGCTATAAAAGTAAGACGCAGAAGACCAATCAGACTCTACAACAAAAGTTTTTGATGTAAGTTGATGAAATGGTAATACTCTGATTGCATTGGATTCAAAACTAGTTTGAACACCCAATTCATTGAGCAAGGAAAGTGTCATTTTTATATATGGTGTAGAGGTAATTTCTCCCTCCAAATGAAGTGTTAATCCATTTTCTAAAGTTGGCGCAATGAGTAGTAACGCTGAAATATACTGACTGCTAATATTGGCTTTCATTTGTACGCTACTTTTTGTAAGTGTTTTGCCTTCTATCAATAAAGGTGGATAACCATCATTTTTGGTGTAAGATATTGAGGCACCCAAAGCGTTCAATGCATCCACTAAAATTTTAATCGGGCGTTCTTGCATTCGCGAAGAACCTGTTAGTGTTGTTGTTTTCCCCAAGCGCGTTGCATAATATGCAGTCAAAAAACGCATAGCTGTTCCTGCATGATGAATATCTACAACCGAAGCATCTGTTTTTAGGGCTTTTTGCATCAACTGGCTATCATCAGAATTGGACACATTTTTTATCTCCAATCCTTCAAATAGTGCTTGAAGCAATAAAACTCTATTAGATTCACTTTTGGAACCTGTTATTTTCAATTCAGAAAATGAATTAATCTTGGATTGTTTCAGTTGAATCTGCACTATTATTTTAATTTTTGATTGGAATGATGACGGTTATGGTCTCGTTTTGTCTTTAGGTCTAGCTTTTTATCAAAAGCGTCTTGTAAATCTACGCCCGTTTGATTTGCCAAACAAAGTACTACAAAAATAACATCAGCCAATTCCTCACCTAAATCTTTGTTCTTATCAGATTCCTTTTCGCTTTGCTCTCCATAGCGTCGAGCAATAATACGCGCTACCTCCCCTACTTCCTCTGTAAGTTGTGCCATATTGGTGAGCTCATTAAAATAGCGTACCCCATGAGTTTTAATCCATTGATCAACTGTTTCTTGTGCGTTTTGAAGATTCATAACTTTCTATTTTACAAAGAACTAAAGTAATTAATGTCCTTTTTAAATCAAATAATATCGCTTTAAATTAACTAAGAATTATTCACGGTTTTTTGTGTCAATGATAACAGTAACTGGGCCGTCATTTAAAAGGTCTATTTTCATGTTTGCACCAAAAACTCCCGACTGAACTTCCTTACCTAAATCGTGTTGTAATTGACTGATAAACTCCTCATACAAAGGTATTGCAATTTCTGGTCGTGCAGCTTTTACATAACTTGGCCGATTGCCTTTTTTCGTTTGTGCATGTAACGTAAATTGACTTATTACAAGCGCCTCAAAATTTTGGTCGATTAAAGATAAATTCATCATGTCATTTTCGTCATTAAATATCCTAAGGTTTGAAATTTTTTTACTCAACCATTTTATATCCTCTAAAGTGTCTTCAACAACAATGCCTAAAAAAATGAGAACTCCTGATGCAATTTGACCTTCAATATTATTATCAATTGTTACACTTGCTCTTGTAACTCTTTGAATCACTACTCTCATGGCGTATCGTATGAATCGGTTCGATAATTAGCCTCTTCGCCTTGTAGAATTTGTAGATACGATTTGTAGCGCGATGAAGCTATTTCACTAGAATCAACAGCCTTTTTTACAGCACATTTTGGCTCATGTAAATGAAGACAATTGTGAAACTTACAATTCGTTTTTGTGGAAAATAACTCTGGGAAATAATGATCCAATTCTGCTGGCTCTATATCTACAACACCAAATCCTTTAATGCCAGGGGTGTCAATTATCCTAGCGTCAAAACTTAAATCAAACATTTCCGCAAAAGTAGTTGTATGTTGACCTTGTTGATGCATTTCTGAAATGGCCTTAGTTTTTATATTAAACCGAGGTTCTATCATATTTATAAGTGTAGATTTTCCTACTCCAGAATGCCCAGAAAACATACTAGTTTTTTCTTTCATTTTTAATTTCATAGCCTCTAAGTTTTCACCTTTTTTAGCCGATATTTTAAGACAATCGTATCCAATTTTCGAATAAATTTGAATCCAATTTTCTACGATAGATTTAGCATCACTATCGTAAGTATCCATTTTGTTAAACAACAAAATAGCTTCAATTCCATAAGCTTCAGCGGTGACCAAAAAACGATCTATAAAACTGGTAAATGTCGGTGGATTGTCGATGGTAACCAACAAAAAAACCTGATCAATATTACTCGCAATAATATGGGTTTGCTTGGAAAGATTTACAGATTTTCTAACAATATAATTTTTCCGTATATGAATAGTTTTAATGACACCGGTTTCTTTATTATTACTCGTTTCTAAATCAAAATCAACAACATCACCCACTGCAATAGGATTTGTGCTTTTAATGCCTTGCATACGGAACTTTCCTTTGATACGGCACTCATAAAAAGTACCATTCGAAGCTTTGACAGTATACCAACTACCTGTCGATTTATAAACCGTTCCTGTCATATATTAAACATCTTTGGAAACACAAAGAAACAAATTTCTTTTTACACCATTTAGTATTCAAAATTATACCAACTAAAAAGGAGTGCAGTTGCACCCCTTTTTTTATCCTTTCAAAATTTGTTTTTGATGATTGATGGATTCTTGATGGATGGCCTTAAAAAGTTTTAGGATAAACTCCTCACTTAGACTGTGCTGTTCCCCTTCAAGAACCATTTTGCCTAGAATTTCGTTCCAACGTTTGCTCTGCAAAACGGCAACATTTTTCTCTTTTTTTAGAGCTCCAATAGCTTCTGCAACTTTCATTCTTTTTCCTAATATTTCTAAAAGTTGATTATCTATGACATCAATTTGTGCACGTAATTTTTGAAGCTCACTAGTATAATCGGCTTCTGTAGTACTTTCATTACGGATTTTTAAATCTTTTGTATACTGAATAAGTGTGCTTGGTGTAATTTGCTGTGCCGCATCACTCCATGCATTATCAGGATCAAAGTGAGTTTCAATCATTAGACCATCGAAATTTAAATCCAAAGCTGTTTGACATACATCAAAAACCATATCGCGCTTTCCTGTGATGTGCGAAGGGTCGTTAATTAGAGGGAGGTCAGGAAATTTCGTTTGTAACTCAATGGCCAATTGCCATTCTGGGTTGTTTCTATATTTTGATTTTTCATAAGTTGAAAACCCTCTATGAATGACTCCTAAATTTTTAATATTTGCCGAAGCCAAGCGCTCTACAGCACCAAGCCATAATGCAAGGTCTGGATTAACAGGGTTTTTAATCAAAACAATTTTATCGGTACCCTCCAATGCATCTGCAATTTCTTGGACAATAAATGGACTTACTGTTGAGCGTGCACCAATCCAAAGTAAGTCGATATCATGTTCTAGTGCCAGCTCTACGTGTGCTCTATTGGCTACTTCGGTTGCTGTTTTTAGTCCTGTTTCGGCTTTTACTTTTTGTAGCCATTTGAGCCCCAAAGCACCTACGCCTTCAAAATTTCCTGGGCGAGTTCGAGGTTTCCAAATCCCTGCTCTATAATAACTAACATCTGAATCTTTAAGTTCGTGAGCAATTTTTAAAACTTGCTCTTCTGTTTCTGCACTACATGGCCCTGCAATGACTAGCGGATGATCTAATTTTAAATCATCTAACCATGTTCTAAGTTGTTTACTATTTTCCATAGTGTTGTTGGTTTAAGAAATTCCTTTAAGTATTGTTTTTATATAATTTGTGTTTTTCATTTCGTTTCGAATGGCTTCAAAATCTTCAGACTCCATTAATTTTTTGAAGTGCGTCAAGTTTTGAATGTACTCATCTAATGTTTCAATAACATTAGTTTTATTTTGTTCAAAAATTGGGGTCCACATCTCTGGTGAGCTTTTTGCTAGCCGCACTGTAGATTCAAATCCACTACCGGCCATGTCAAAAATATTGCTTTCGTTTTTCTCTTTATCAATAACGGTTTTTCCAAGCATAAATGAACTAATATGAGACAGGTGAGACACATAGGCAATGTGTTTATCATGATCTTTTGCATTCATATGTCGAATACGCATCCCAATAGATTCAAAAATTGAAATTACCTCTTTTGAACGTTTTTCGTCTGTTTTTTCAATATCACAAATGATATTAGTTTTGTTTTTGAATAGCCCCACATGTGCCGCTGTTGGCCCAGAAAATTCTGTTCCTGCTATAGGATGATTGGCCAAAAACTGTGATCGTTTTGGATGGTCATCTACAACCTTACATATGGCCTCTTTTGTAGAACCCATATCAACAACAATCCCTTGTTTTGGAATAAGATCTAAAAGCGTTGGAAGAAGTTTTAATGTCGCATTTACAGGGATGGCCAAAATCACTAAATCGGCATTCTTTATATCATTCAAAATGGCCTTTTTATCTATTAGTCCTGATTCTAATGCTGTGGACAAATGCGCTTCATTATGATCTATTCCGTACACAACAACCTCAGGTTTTAGAACTTTTAAATCTAAAGCAAAACTACCTCCAATGAGTCCTATTCCTATGACATATACGTTTTTCATACAGTGCGTTTTATAGCTTCATTAATAGACTTTTCTGATGCGCAAAGAGAGAAACGAACATATCCATTTCCATTGGAACCAAAAATAGTTCCAGGGGCTATAAATATATTTTTTTTGTAAAGTAATTCATCAATAAATTGCTCTGAGTCGATGCCATGTGGAAGCTTTGCCCAAACAAACATTCCTGATGTTTTTTTATCAAAATCACAACCCAATTGCGTGGCCAGTTGCCATACAAGTTGTCGGCGTTTTTCATAAATAGCATTCAATTCTTTAAACCATTGTTTTGATGATTTAAGTGCCTCTATGGCTCCTTTCTGAACACCATAAAACATTCCAGAATCCATATTACTTTTTACCTTAATGACATTTTTTATATGATGTGTAGCACCTGAAAGCATACCCACACGCCAACCCGCCATATTGAACGTTTTGCTCAAAGAATTTAGCTCTAAACAAACATCTTTAGCTCCCTCAAAATTGAAAATACTAGTTGGATTGTCATTTAAAATAAAGCTATATGGATTGTCATTTATTAATAAAATATTGTGTGCTTTCGCAAATTGAATCAATGCTGACAAGTGCGATTTTGACGCCTTAGTCCCTGTTGGCATATGCGGGTAATTTACCCACATGAGTTTTACTTTGGACAAGTCCATTTTTGATAATTCATCAAGATTTGGTTGCCATTGCGATTCGTGTTTTAAATCATAAAAAATTGGCGTTGCCCCCAAAAGCTTTGTAACAGAACTATAGGTTGGATAGCCGGGATTTGGAATAAGTACAGCATCTCCTTCATTGAGATATGCCATCGAAATATGCATAATTCCTTCTTTACTCCCCATGAGAGGGAGAATTTCAGATTCAGAATTCAATTCTACACCATAATTATTTTTATAAAAATCAGAAATAGCTATTCTCAGTTCTGGCAACCCTTGATAACTCTGATATTTGTGCGCGGTAACATCTGAAAGGCTAGTGTTGAGCGCTTCAACCACTCGTGGTGGTGGTGGTAAATCTGGACTTCCTATCCCCAAATTAATTACTGGTTTACCATTTGATAAGAGCGTGCGTACTTCTTTCAATTTTCTTGAAAAATAATACTCCTCCACGGTATGTAATCGTTGGGCTACACTACTCATTGTTTAGCATTTTTATATTCTCCTAAAACTTTAAATTCTTCAGCCATAATGGTCATAATGGACTTTGCTTTTTCATAATCTTCATAGGTATCAAAAGTTACGTCCACGAAAAAAGCATATTTCCAAGGTGTATCAATTTTTGGCAAAGACTGTATTTTCGTCAAGTTCAATTTGCAGTCACTCATCACATTTAGCATGGCAGCTAAACTTCCTCTTTTGTGGTCTAACATGAATTTTAATGAGGCTTTATTAATCTTTGCAGATGAACTTTGATGGCGTTCTACAATGACAAATCGGGTTTCGTTTTGCTTGATCGTTTGAATGCTTTTGGCTAAAATTTTCAATTGATAAATTTCGGCTGCGGCTTCGCTTGCAATGGCTGCAATGCCCACAAGCTGCTGATCATGAATTCGTCTCGCCACTTCTGCAGTATCACTATCCTCTACCAATTTGATATGTGGATATTGATCAAAAAACACTTTACACTGCAATAAAGCCATTGGATGCGAGTGAACTTCATTAATATCCATAATATTTTGGCCAGATAGCGCCATTAAATTATGTTGTACATCCAAATAATACTCGCCTGTAATATAAAGCTCATTGACGTCTATCAATGCATAATTTGGAATAATTGAACCTGCAATAGAATTTTCAAGTGCCATGATTGCTGCATCAGCTTTGTGTTGAGCAAGACTTCTCACCACTTCGTTAAATGTTAAAAAAGGTAAGGTTTCAACAGCGTTCAAAAAATAATTTTGTGAAACGATATCGTGAAACGATCCTTGAATTCCTTGTATGGCAACTTTTTTAATCATAAAAAAAAATCTCGGCTTTTGGACCGAGACTTACATTTAAATTTATTGTTTAAAATTATACAAACAAAGTCTCGTTCTCTCCGCTAAAAAAGAAATAGAACCAGCTATATGTTGTATAATTTGTGTGTTTCATCGTTGATAATGAACGGCTAAAGTAAATATTTTTTTTTCAAAACAAAATTGAATTTTATTTTTTTTAAAATCTGAAGAGAGTTTTCGACAATTCTAAAATAAAATAGGTTAAAATTGAAGAATATTTATTTTTTAGATGATTTTTTGAAATAGACTCAATCAATTTATAAAGATCAAAGACCCTGTATAGAGTACTGATACATCTACATTTGGTGGCTCATTAACAGAGATTAAATTTCCTGTACTGCGCAATACTCCACTCAAAGACTGAACAGGATGCACAGTAATATCATGACTACTACGATGAGAAATTTCAACGTCCTGTGCCAAAAGATTGGCGCCAAAAAAAGCTGTTGTCCCAGAGTAAAACCCCACAAAGAGAGTGTCTGTGCTCCCTGAAATAAAAAATTGGGAGATGTTATTCGAAATAACACTTACGCTTTCATTCTGGACATGTAAATTAAAATCCCCAGAACTTATATTATCTTGATTAAAATTTTCAGAAATCAATTTTAGATTTGGAAATGTCAGTATACCTTCCGATTTGATGGTGTATTGTGTATTGCTTCGTATTTCTTTAAGATTTGGGGTTGTTACAAAAATTTTTGTTGGCACATAGTTTCGCACCCAATTGCATTGATTATTATCATTAAGCGTCAATAAACCAGAGTTATCAATGGTATAATTTATATCAGAAATCAAATGCTCACCTGATTCTATTTTAAGGTGATATTCCGAACCTTGTAAAAGAAATAGTTCTATATTTTCATTGGCTAAAATTCGATCAAATGGATCAATATTATGTTCTATTGTTGTCAAATCTCCAGCAATTTGAATACAATTCGGAGCATTATCTTTGGCACAAGATAACACTAGAAAGATTATACTACAAAAAAGAAATATTCTCATAATCGTATTCCAAGACTAAATTCTAAGGCTTCAGCTTTTGCCGTATGTGATTTTAAAGTTGTACTCACAAACCATTTTGATGACAAATAATACTTCATTCCAATTCTATTGTACACACGCCCTTCAAAATCAAAAGGAGAATATACATAATACCCTAATTGTGTTTGCACTGAAAATCTTCCAAAAAGAAGTTCGTGTCCAATATAAACCCCAATACGTTTGTAATCTAAATCATGAGCAATATTATTTTCTGGGTAGGCGACACTTTGATAATAAATGTATTCTTTTAAAAATTTTGAATTGAAATATTCGCCACCAATCATGACTAAACTCTTTGGATTTATGCGTTTTTCAGCAAAAGCTGAAAAGATATAAAAAGGAAACTGAGGCGTTCCTACCACATCACTTTGATTGACTCCAGTTCGAAAAATCAATCCAAACCTTATTTTTTTATTTATATCCTCATTGAAGGTTTCAATTTCATTAGTTTCTTTATTGCTATCAAGAGCAGCGGTAAGGCCAACATTAAATGTAACGGAATTGATACTCGTATTTGGCGCCTTTATATTGGCATTGGATAAATGCAATAATGTTGCTCCAGCCTGTACGCCAATAGGACCAAAGATTTGAGGGCGGACATAATTAAGCATCAAATAAGTCCCACTCAATAAGTCAGAACCAAAAGCTATATTTTTTGGGTTTTTGAGTTTATCATAAGGATTTGTTGCATAAGAAATTCCTTGTGCAAAACGTAGCATCAAACGTCTTTTTAAAAAGTAAAAATTGTAATGCCCATATACTCCATAAGACGAGCCAAGCATTGAATTATTGAAATTTTGAGCGACAAAAGAAGCTCCGAATTCGGGATAATTATACTGAGAATGCCATATTTTTTCCCCAGAAACACGCTTATTCCAACCAATTATAAAACCATTGGGATGCCCTTGAATAAGATGAGTAATATTATCATTGTGGCGTGCAATATTCCCTGAATACATATTGACATCAATAAATGAACTAGAGTTTTCTTTTTGAGCATTACTCAAAAAAAATAGACATAAAAAAGTATATTTAAAGATGTGTTTTGTCATCATATAAGGCGTTGTAAAACTAATTAAATAACTCCGTAAAATCATATAAGCGAGAGAAAGATTTTTTTTTCATTTTATTATATATACATTTGCAATCAACTAATAGAGGATAAATTTGACCTGATTGCAACCTCATAAAAAAAAGCTAAAACAGTACAATTCCTTTTAGCTTGTTGCACTTATTTTTCCTCATAAATATAAATTATGAGTTATTTATTTACGTCCGAAAGTGTTTCTGAAGGTCACCCAGATAAGGTTGCAGACCAAATAAGTGATGCTATAATCGATCATTTTTTAGCTTTTGACCCGCAATCTAAAGTCGCTTGCGAAACTTTAGTAACAACAGGGCAAGTTGTTTTGGCAGGTGAAGTCAAATCTAAGACGTATTTGGATGTACAACAAATTGCAAGGGATACCATCAATAAAATTGGCTACACCAAAGGTGAATATATGTTTGATGGCAATTCGTGTGGCGTATTGTCTGCCATTCACGAGCAATCGGATGACATTAACAGAGGAGTAGACAAAGAAAATCCCGAAGAACAAGGTGCTGGAGATCAAGGCATGATGTTTGGTTATGCCACTAACGAAACTGAAAACTTTATGCCTTTGGCTTTAGATTTATCACATCTAATTTTAAAAGAATTAGCAGAATTACGCAGAGAACATAAAGAAATTACATATCTACGACCAGATTCCAAAAGTCAGGTTACTATTGAATATAGTGACGATAATGTGCCATTGCGCATTGATTCTATTGTAATTTCAACCCAACACGATGATTTTTCTGATGACGAAAAAGAAATGCTTGATACGATTAAAAAAGACATCAAAGCCATTTTGATTCCTCGAGTAATCTCAAAATTACCAAAGGCGACTCAAGCACTTTTTAATGATGATATTACCTATCATATCAACCCAACTGGAAAGTTTGTCATTGGTGGCCCTCATGGTGATACTGGACTTACAGGGCGCAAAATTATTGTAGACACCTACGGTGGAAAAGGTGCGCACGGTGGTGGTGCATTTTCTGGAAAAGACCCAAGTAAAGTAGACCGATCAGCGGCCTATGCGATGCGCCATATTGCCAAAAATATGGTCGCTGCAGGCGTATGTTCGGAAATTTTAGTGCAAGTCAGTTATGCCATTGGTGTGGCAGAACCAATGGGTGTTTTTGTAGATACTTATGGCACGGCCAAAGTAGACCTTAGCGATGGGGCTATTGCACAAAAAATTACAGCGCTTTTTGACTTGCGTCCTGCAGCCATTGAACAACGTTTAAAATTACGCTCACCCATGTATAGCGAAACCGCTGCTTATGGACATATGGGGCGCACAAACAAAACTGTTGAAAAAGTATTTTATCTGCCCAATGGGGACAAACAGGTGGTAGATGTAGAACTTTTTACTTGGGAAAAACTGGATTATACAGAAGCGATTAAAACCGCTTTTCAACTTTAAAAATTAGTGCTTTTAGATATAAAAAATGCCACGCAAAGCGTGGCATTTATTTTTTTAAGACTTGTTTGAAGTTTATAACTCATAGCGGACCCGAAACGTTATAAAGCGCGGTTGAATAAAATATTCCGTTGCACTTACAGAAACTGTTCCTGCGCTACTTTGACTTTGTGCTCGAGTATCCAACAAGTTCGTCGCTTTAACCTCATATTCAAATTTTGAATCTTCATCTTTTCGGTAGGACAATGATGCATTCCAAAACTCAAAGGTGTTAATCGTGCCATTTTCATCACTAAAATCATTATATGAATAATCCGTTCTAAACGTAAAGGACTTTAAAAACAAAGCGTCCAATTCTACAGTTGGGCTTTTGGTAAAGAACTTAGTACTGTTCTGCCCTAAATTATTGTCTTGTATAGAATAACGATAACTTACATCTAAATTGGGTGCGGTACGGAAATTGGTACGCACTTGAGCTCTATAGGTTTGAGTGAAATTCTCATTAATCGATCGTCTATTTTGAATAAATTGATTGAATTTCGAGTAGTTAAAATTCGCTCTTAGAGTTCCACGAATTTTTCCAAACGTGCGCTGGAAACGCCCATTTGCAGTAACGCTTTCATCGGCAAATGGCGAGTTGAATGGCGAAGATACCCGAATCACACCACCTGGTTGAAATATAGATTCTGTACGAATATTATCGATACTTTTATTATAGTTTATACTCGCAAATACATTAGTATAATTGAACATATTAAAGCTGTAATAAAATAAATTTATATTGTGAGACAATGCATTTTCTAGGGCAGGATTTCCAGAAAACAACGCATTGTAATTATTTAATACCAATCCACTAGCAAAATTTGAAACATCTGTAAACTGCGTTTGCATGCTGTATGTTAGGTTTAGAGTTTCACTCTTTTTGAGTTGTACAATGACATTCAAATCTGGTAAAAATCTAAAGAAATTATCCGTTGTTTTTTGACCAAACTGAGTATTATTGACATTGTACAAATGTGCCGAAACACCTGGTGTAATTGTAAAAATTCCTGTTTTGAGGCGATAGTGAAGCCCCAAATAAATATCAGAAAAATTATAATCAATAGCATTAACATCCTGTCCATCATTAATTGTCGGTGTGGTATCTAACTGAGAATTGTCATCTAAGAATTGAAAAATATTAGAATCAAACTTTTGATGACTTAAAATAGTTCCAAGAGTAAAATTGATATTACTCTTTTTATTCAAAATATTCCAATAGTCCAATTTGGCATCCAATTGGTTGGACTTAACACGTTTTTCTTGAGCTAAATTATAATTGCTTTGATTATCATCTAAGCCCAAATTGGCAGCTGTACCACCATAGTTAAGTTTATCCTCTAGAATGGCATTGTAAAATGGATCTTCGTCCTTAATGACATGTTGTGCTTCAAGGGCAAAAATATTATTCTCATTCAAAGTGTAATAATAATTCAAGTTCTGACTTACACTGTAAGGGGTTGTTTCTTCTAATTGATCGATATTGTTGTTAATAGATGAGAAAAAACGTTGGTCTTGTTCGCTTTTGGACATTTGACCAAAAATATCATACTCCATTTGATTGTTGGCATTGGGCTGATATTTCGTTGATAATTTCAGCATTCCCAAGTTATTTTCTTGAACAGTATTGCTTTCAGTTCTTTCGTCTGGAATATTCAAATCTGGATTGGTATATTGAATGGTTCTATTTTCCTGTAGTTCATTTTTACTGTTAGAAAAAATGGCAAATCCGCCCAAATCCAGTGTTTTCTTTGGAGACCAGCTAAAGTTAGTAGCTGCAAATTTTGTATTGATATCTTTTGCGCGGTTGTTTTGAAGTGTTAAAAATCCAATATCATTACTCCCCAAATTAATATTTGTTCCACTGCTTAAACTTGGCCTTTTGAATCCTCCTGTAAAATTAAAATAATCTCTTCTACTGAAAGCAACTTCACCAATATTGTTTAAATCTCCAATAAAATTGATGCTATAATCTGGGCTGTAATAAAATAATTTTGGTTGTGCCAAATAGAGCGTCTTGCTGTCGGAATCACCAGCGCCAGCCGTTACATTCCCAAACCAAAAGTTCTTTTTACCCTCCTTCAACTTTATGTTTATGGCAACATTATTTTGATTATTGGTCACTCCACCAAGCTGACTCACTTCAGAATAGTTCTTTAAAACTTGAACTTTATCTACCGCATTTGATGGGATATTTTTTGTGGCTAATTTTGAATCACCATCAAAAAAGTCCTTACCCTCTACCATAAGCTTTGTGACAACCTTACCTTCAACCTCAACTTGACCATCGTCATTGATTTCTACACCAGGCAAGTTTTCCAAAACATCTTCTAATTTCCGCTCCGTTCCTTTATTAAAAGAATCCGCATTGTACACCAGTGTATCCCCGCTAATGGTAACGGGCATTTCGTAGGTGAGTTCAACCTCATCCAAGGCATTATCTTCTTGTAAAGTAAAATTTTGTGTGACATTTGATTCTCCAGAATCAAATGTCTGAGTCATGGATTTCATTCCAATATAACTGACTTGGATAGAATAGGTTGTGTTTTTTTTCAAATCTAATCGATACTTTCCCTCGTCGTTTGTGATACCATAAGAATCCAAAGCGCTAGTGGCTTTATTGATAGCAATTACATTGGCTAGTTCTAATGGGTTGCCCAATGAATCTTTGACAAATCCTTCCAATTTTACTTGAGAAAAGGACAATCCAAAAAAGAACAACAAAAGCGTGCTTAAGTAATATTTCATTATCTAATTTTTTTTATTAAAAGTGGTAATTATTTTCGTCTTCTATTTCCTCGCCCGCGGTACATCTCTCGCATTTCCTCCATTTTTTTCTTGACCGTAGCATTATAATCGGAACGAGAAATAACTTTGCCTTTTTCAGGGGCTTGGATTTCAATTTTTTGTTGAGGATTTAACGTAATTTTATTGCACAATATTGTTGTACGATCAGCATTAACTTCAAGAATTAATCCTGGCAATCCCCAATATTCTCCTGGACCTTGGTTTACAGGAATTTGAGGTGTATACCACGCTGTAACTTCAACTGTTTTTGGAATTTCAATTTCATCTGAAATAGAAGTTGTTTTTGTAGAATCAGTTTTTATTTCTTTGTTTTCCTCTTTTTTACGCCCTTTTCCTCTCATACTTCTCCAATCAAATTCATCAACTGTTTTTGTAGCTGTTGCTTTCATACACAAATATTGACCAATTTGCTTTGTTTCAGACCCTAGCTTCCAATCAAGTTTTTGCAAAGAATCTGTAATTAAAAATTGTCTTCCAAAAAACTCTTGATCTTGTATAAATTGTTGTGACTTCACATTTTTGTATTGTGGCCCTGCTGCAAAACTATTGCCCCACATTCCAAAACCGCGCTGCCCTGGTGCTTCCAAAACTTCCTCCTCCTTAAAAATAGAAGCCTGTTTATCAAACGTCAAAATGTAGGTTTTTTCAAACATACTACGCATACGGTCCATTATTTGTTTTTTCTGAGCTTCACTCATTTGTTGACCACCCCAACTGTCCATATCAGGACTAGTTTTGGACATATAGTAAGCCTTTCCTTGAAAATCTTGAGCAAAAATAAATGTGCTACAGATTATTAGTGTAAAAATAATGGTGTGTTTAAAAGTCATTTTGGTTTTTTTGAATGTGATGCAAATTTACATTTTGTTTTATATGGTGGCGTTAAATAATTCACAAAAGGAATCAACCGCCAATACGAATCTCGATGCCTTCTTTTTCAGATCCTCTTCCCCTATACTGTTCACTCATCTCTTCCATCTTTTTCAGCATAATTGAGTCGTATTCTTCTTGTGTAACTTGTTTCCCTTTTTTTGGCTCAGAAATTTCTATTGCTTTTTTGGGATTGATTGTAATTTTACTACAAAGAATTGTCAAATCTCCGTCATTGACTTCCAAAATTAGCCCTGGTAATCCTTGATAATTGTCTGGCCCATTACTCACTGGAATTTGTGGTGTATACCATGCCGTAACGGTAATTGTTTTCGTCTCAGGTGAAGGTATAGGCGCTTCGTCGTTTTGCTCATCATCACTACTACTAAATGTCATCGTTGACATTTCTTCTATTTCTTTTGTATAAGTTGCTTTATAGCAAGTATAATTGCCAATGTTTTTAGTATCGCTGTGCAATTCCCATTCAATAGGTTTCAAACGGTCTTTAATTATAAATTGCTTTCCAAAAGTTTCTTGTTGATTTGTAAATAATTCATGTTTTATGTCCTTATATAATGCTCCAGAACCGCCCATAGAAGAAATAACCATGATAGATCCTCCTGCTGATGGTGGAGCCAATGCTTCGTCTTCTTTATAAATTGAGGTGTTTTTATCAAATGTAAGAACATAGGTTTTTTGAAATTGCTTTTTTAGCATAGCCATAATTTGCTTTTGCATTTCCCCTCCTCCAACTTGTGTACTATCAATTTTAAGGTCTAACTTACGTTGAGTTTTGTATGTCGCCACACCTTGAAAATCTTGAGCAAACAAAGAAAATGTAGAACATAAAAGGAATACTACGAGTCGAAATAATATATTCATGATAAAATCAATTTGAGTTAAAAAAATGTTTTCGATATATAAGACGACTCAATTTGAAAAATGTAACAGAATTTAATTTTATTTTTTTGTACTTTTCCAACAATGAAAATTTTCAACTTATTTTTAATCTTGCTGATTTTCAATGCAGCACAATCTCAACAGTCCACCGAAGCTCATTTTGTAAAAAAAACAAAGGCAGATTGGGAACAATTTTTTGGGGTAGATCAATTTGATGCATTGTATTTCATTGAAGATGAAACACTTTACAAAAAACAAAAAAATAAAATTCAATCCTACAGTAATTTGCAATTAGGGAAAATTGATTATGTTCAGGTATTTAATACCTTAAAAATTGTAGCTTTTCACAAAGATCAAAATACAGTTGTTTTATTGGATAATCGCTTGGCAGAATTATCTGAAATCAATTTTAATACCACCACCCCATACCGATTAATTAACAACGTAGCTTTAGGAAGCGATACAACGTTTTGGATATTCAATACCTTGACATTGCAACTTGAGTTATTTGATTATGAAACGAGTAAAACAAAACTCAATACCATACCACTAGACGATAAAGCATTGGTAATTAACAGCAATTACAACAATCTATATGCGCTAACGTCTTCATATTTTTATCAATTTAATTATACAGGGAGTTTGATCGACAAAATCAAACACGATGGATTTGAAGATTTTAAGTTGATGAATGGGGGGTTTTTATTTAAAAAGAATAATATTATCTACTATAAATCCTCAAACAGCAATGAATTTCATATTTTAGAAATTCCAAAAAATTTAATTAAACAGTTTTTTGCAATGAATCAAACCTTGTATATTTATGACGGGGAATTTCTCAACCATTACCAACTTAAAAAAGATTAAATTATGCACATTGCAATTGCAGGAAATATTGGCGCTGGAAAAACGACTTTGACACAATTATTGGCAAAACATTACAAATGGGAAGCTCAGCTTGAAGATGTTGTCGATAATCCATATTTGGATGATTTTTATAACCAAATGGAACGCTGGAGCTTCAATCTTCAGGTTTACTTTTTAAACAGTAGGTTTCGACAGGTTTTACAAATTCGTAAAAGTGGAAAAGATATTATTCAAGATCGAACAATTTATGAAGATGCCAATATTTTTGCGCCAAACTTACATGCAATGGGGCTAATGACTAACAGAGATTTTGAGAATTACAGTTCTTTATTCAATTTGATGGAAAGCTTGGTGGAAGCTCCAGACCTGCTTATTTATTTGCGTAGTTCAATTCCAAATTTGGTGAGCCAAATTCAAAAGCGTGGGAGAGATTATGAAAACTCCATTAGTATTGATTACCTCAGCCGACTCAACGAACGCTACGAAGCTTGGATTCACAATTATAAAAAAGGTCGTCTTCTTATTATTGATGTAGATGACTTAGACTTTGTGGAAAACAAAGAAGACTTAGGTGGAATTATTACCAAAATTGATGCTGAAATTAATGGACTTTTTTAAAAATTCAAATACATTATAAAAACAAAAAAACCACATTGAAAAGTTCAATGTGGTTTTTTTGTGAATAAAGAAATTTATTTTTTCTTAACTTCTTTTATTCTATCTTCTATAAGTTTTTCAACTTCGTCTTCGGTTCCGTAGTATGATTTTTTTACAATGGTTTCAACACCATTTTGAGTTGTAACACTTGTAATACTTGCTGTAGCATATTCTGAATCATCCGTATCAATAGAAACATTGATCTCCACTTCTTGAGTGTTCATAGCTGTTGCATTTTCCGAATGCCCCCCTAAGATTGGTGCAATCACTAATCCAATAAGACAAGTCAGTTTGATCAAAATATTCATTGAAGGTCCAGACGTATCTTTGAATGGATCACCAACGGTATCTCCAGTAACTGCTGCTTTGTGGGCATCAGAACCTTTGTAAGTCATTTCACCATTAATTTCTACTCCTGCTTCAAAAGATTTTTTGGCATTATCCCAAGCACCACCGGCATTGTTTTGAAAAATTGCCCAAAGTACACCTGAAACAGTAACTCCAGCCATATATCCTCCAAGCATTTCTGCTACTAGTTTATGGTTGTCTGAATAAATCAATAATCCAACTAGAACAATTAAAATTGGGAAACCAATCGTTAACAGCCCTGGTAATAACATTTGCCTAAGAGAAGCTTTTGTAGAGATATCTACACATTTGTCATACTCTGGTTTTCCAGTTCCTTCCATAATACCAGGAATCTCTTTAAACTGACGTCTTACTTCTTCGACCATCTCCATGGCTGCTTTTCCAACAGAGCTCATGGCCAATGCAGAAAATACAACCGGAACCATTCCCCCTACAAAAAGCATCGCAAGAACTGGTGCCTTAAATATGTTAATCCCATCAATTTCTGTAAACGTTACATAAGCTGCAAATAAAGCGAGTGCTGTAAGTGCCGCAGAGGCAATAGCAAAACCTTTTCCAGTTGCTGCAGTGGTGTTCCCTACAGAATCTAAAATGTCTGTACGCTCACGAACAATTGGTTCTTGTTCACTCATTTCTGCAATACCTCCTGCGTTGTCTGCAATAGGTCCAAATGCATCAATAGCCAGTTGCATTGCTGTTGTAGCCATCATTGCAGAAGCTGCCATCGCTACACCATAGAAACCAGCAAAAGCGTATGAAGCCCAAATGGCAATTGCAAATAATAATACAGAAGAAAATGTAGAAATCATTCCTGTTGCAAGACCTGCAATAATGTTGGTTGCAGCCCCAGTACTTGATTGCTGTACAATGTTTAATATTGGTTTTTTTCCTAGTCCTGTGTAATATTCTGTAAATGACGAAATTGCACCACCAACAACGAGTCCAACTAAGGTTGCATAAAATACACGGAGAGCAGAAATGTCTTTTAGTCCTTCTCCATAAAATTCCATTTGCATCGTTTCTGGCAGCATCCAAGTAACCAAGCCGAAACTTGCAACACCGACCAAGACAATAGATGTCCAGTTCCCAATGTTAAGTGCTTTTTGTACTTCTGCTTCTTTAGCATCGTTAGAATTGATCTTTACAAGAAGTGTTCCCATAATTGAAATGATAATTCCAACACCTGCTATTGCCATTGGCAATAAAATAGGTCCAATACCACCAAAAGCGTCTGAGATACTCCCACCCATATCTTTAATAATATAGTTCCCTAAGACCATCGCCGCTAAAACCGTTGCTACATAAGATCCAAAAAGATCGGCACCCATACCAGCTACATCACCTACATTGTCTCCAACATTATCTGCAATGGTTGCAGGATTTCGAGGATCATCTTCAGGAATACCAGCTTCAACTTTACCTACCAAATCGGCACCTACATCAGCTGCTTTAGTATAAATACCTCCACCCACACGAGCAAAAAGTGCAATTGATTCTGCACCTAATGAAAACCCAGCAAGAGTTTCAAGAACAATAGTCATGTCTGCGGTATTAGTCCAAACACCGTCCATGAACAATTGGAAAAATAAAATAAAAAATGCCGATAAACCTAATACAGCCAACCCTGCAACACCAAGTCCCATTACTGTTCCACCGCCAAAAGAAATCTTCAATGCTTCAGGAAGACTTGTTTTTGCTGCTTGTGTTGTTCTTACATTGGTTTTTGTTGCTATACGCATTCCAATATTTCCAGCTACTGCAGAAAAAACAGCGCCAATAACAAAAGCTAATATAATGAGATAGCTTGTTGTTTCTACAACAGAAGCCACTCCAGCAAGCACGATACTTGCTCCAATAACAAAATATGTAAGTAGCTTATATTCTGCCTTTAAGAATGCTAATGCGCCTACATAAATATGATCAGAAATTTCTTTCATTTTTCCATCTCCAGCATCTTGTTTCAAAACTGAAACTCTTTTGGCCCACATGTAGAGCAAACCTAGAGCTGCCATTGCAATAGGCATATATATCATCAATGATTCCATAATTTAAATTTAATTGATTTTAAAGGCCACAAATGTAGTGAATTGAATAAGAATAGAAAAACTATTTTTTCTTACCTATGACCTGATTTTATTTATTTGTATAATACTTTTTTTACAGCTTTTACAACATCGTTACTGTTTGGCAACCATTCTTCTAATAGAACAGGTGAATATGGTGCTGGAGTATCTGCTGTATTAATTTTTATAATAGGTGCATCCAAATAATCAAATGCTTTTTGCTGTACTTGATAAGTAATTTCTGTTGAAACATTTCCAAATGGCCATGCTTCTTCCAAAATAACAAGTCGATTTGTTTTTTTAACAGATTCTAAAATTGAATTGATATCCAGTGGGCGTATAGTTCTTAGGTCAATAACTTCACATGAAATACCCTCTTTTTCTAATTCGTCAGCAGCTTTGTAAGCCTCTTTTATAATTTTACCGAATGAAACAACCGTTACATCTGATCCTGTACGTTTGATTTCTGCAACACCAATAGGTAAAATGTATTCTCCTTCTGGAACTTCACCCTTATCCCCATACATTTGCTCACTTTCCATAAAAATAACAGGGTCGTCATCACGAATCGCGGCTTTCAGAAGCCCTTTTGCATCGTATGGATTAGATGGAACAATGACTTTTAGCCCTGGACAGTTTGCATACCAACTCTCAAAAGCCTGAGAGTGTGTAGCAGCCAATTGCCCTGCGGACGCGGTTGGCCCTCTAAAAACAATTGGACATTTGAACTGACCTCCAGACATTTGTCTGATTTTGGCCGCATTATTTATAATTTGATCAATTCCAACAAGGGAAAAGTTAAAAGTCATAAACTCTACAATGGGTCTATTTCCTGTCATTGTAGACCCTACGGCAATTCCTGCAAAACCAAGCTCAGCAATAGGAGTATCTATGACTCGCTTCTCACCAAACTCGTCTAACATTCCTTTGGAAGCCTTGTATGCACCATTATATTCTGCAACTTCCTCACCCATCAAGTATATACTTTCATCACGACGCATTTCTTCGCTCATGGCCTCACAAATTGCTTCTCTAAATTGAATTGTTTTCATTAACTGATTTTTGATGGTGCAAAAATAACAATAATGTATAATAATAATTACATCATTTGTTTAAAATTTCCTATGCATGCATAGGAAATATGAACTTTTTTTGTACCTTCGTCTTGATATTTAATCCAAACATTAAAAAAATACCCAAACAATGAAAATATTAGTATGTATAAGTCATGTCCCTGATACGACCTCAAAAATAAATTTCACAAACGATAATACAACTTTTGATACCAATGGGGTTCAATTTGTAATCAACCCTAACGATGAGTTTGGATTAACAAGAGCTATGTGGTTTAAAGAAAAACAAAATGCAACCGTAGATGTTGTAAATGTCGGAGGGCCCGAAACAGAATCAACTTTAAGGAAAGCTTTGGCCATTGGTGCCGATGCTGCTTACAGGGTAAATACCCCTCCAACAGATGGATTTGCTGTAGCCAAAGAGCTCACAAAAGTGGCACAAGACGGTGGTTATGACTTAATCATTGCTGGCCGAGAATCCATAGACTACAATGGTGGTATGGTACCAGGAATGATGGCAGCAGCCTTGGGAGCAAGCTTTGTTAATAATTGTATTGCTCTTGAAATTGAAGGTGAAAAAGCAACCGCGGTTCGGGAAATAGACGGAGGAAAAGAAACACTAACAAGCGCTTTACCACTTGTTATTGGTGGACAAAAAGGCCTTGTTGAAGAAAGCGACCTTAAAATTCCCAACATGCGAGGCATTATGATGGCAAGAAAAAAGCCACTAACGATACTCGAACCTTCTGAAAATAAAACATTTACAGCATCTGTCCATTTTGAAAAACCTGCACCAAAAGGTGCTATTAAAATGGTTGATGCCGATAATATTGATGAACTTATTGACCTTTTGCACAACGAAGCAAAAGTCATCTAAAACAAAAACATATGTCTGTACTCGTATATATAGAATCCGATAATGGAACCATTAAAAAAGCGGCTTTAGAAGTTGCTTCTTATGGGCGTGCTTTGGCCAATACACTCAACACAAGTTTGAGTGCTATTATTTTCTCTTCAGAAAACAGTGAATTGCTGGGAACTTACGGAGTTGATAAAATATTAACGGTAGATTTTTCTGGAAAATTTAATGCAAAAATTTATGCTGATATCATTACACAAGCAGCACAAAAAGAACAAGCAAGCGTAGTGGTATTGAGTAGTAGCGCAGATAGTCGCTACCTTGCGCCAATGCTTTCTGTTGGGCTAGATGCCGGATATGTTCCAAATGTAATTGAGCTTCCAACACAAACACAGCCATTTACAGTAAAAAGGAGTGTATTCAGCAATAAAGCATTTTGTGAAACAGAAATAGCAACGGAAGTCAAAATTATTGGACTTTCCAATAATGCTTTTGGACTAGTAGAACATGCTGTTTCTCAACAGACCGAATCTTTTTCTCCTAACATTATAGCATCAGAAATTACTGTTGAAAATATTGATAAAGCCGCTAATAAAGTTTCTATTGCAGATGCAGAAACTGTAGTCTCTGCAGGTAGAGGGCTAAAAGGTCCAGAAAATTGGAACATGATTGAAGAGCTTGCCGAAGTTTTGGGTGCTGCTACAGCATGTTCAAAACCTGTTTCTGATCTTGGATGGAGACCTCACAGCGAACATGTTGGACAAACAGGAAAACCTGTGGCAAGCAACCTTTATATTGCTATTGGAATTTCTGGAGCAATACAGCATTTGGCAGGAATAAATTCTTCCAAAGTAAAAGTAGTCATCAACACTGATCCGGAAGCTCCATTTTTTAAGGCAGCTGATTATGGAATTGTTGGAGATGCCTTTGAAGTGGTTCCAAAATTGACAGAAAAACTCAAAGATTTTAAGGCTCAGAACGCATAAAAATCTTTATCCCATATCATTTATAACTAGTTTTTGATTTAATTTATTAAAACTTAAAGACTTAAGTTTGGTATTTTAGGAATTAAAACTGTTATTTGTTACTACAAATAATGAGTCTTGTTCGTCTAAATATAAAAGGTATTTCATACAGTCAAACGCAAAGCGGTGCTTATGCTTTGATTCTCAGCGAAGTAGACGGAGAACGAAAGCTGCCAATTGTTATTGGAGCATTTGAAGCTCAATCTATTGCTATTGCTTTAGAAAAAGATATTCGACCACCTAGACCTCTAACTCATGATTTATTCAAAAACTTTTCAGACCGTTTCAATATAATTGTTAAACAAGTAATCATTCATAAACTTGTAGACGGTGTGTTTTATGCTTCACTAATATGTGAAAGCGAAGGAAAAGAAGAAATTATTGATGCCCGAACTAGCGACGCCATTGCTCTTTCTTTACGTTTTTCTGCACCGATTTTCACTTATAAAAACATTCTAGAAAAAGCAGGAATAATTCTCAAAATTAATCCTGAAGAAAATGAGGAAGAAAAGGATAATTCAATGGTTTTTGAAGAAGCATCATTCGAATCTGCAGCAGAAGATTTAAATCCAGAACTTGAATATAAAAACTTATCTTTACAAGAATTAGAAGAATTACTACAAAAAGCAGTACAAGAAGAGGACTATGAAAAAGCTGCTAAACTAAGAGATGAAATCTCAAAACGATAACCAACATAACAAATGAAAAAAAATGTATTCCTATTTATTTTACTTTTCAGTCAAATTGCAATAGGTCAAGACAGCTCAAGTCAAATAATTGAAAGTCAAGGGTTTAGCGTAGACAGCTTACTCAGAGGAGGCCTTGGAATGCTTGTTCTTTTAGGTATTTCAATTCTATTAAGCACAAACAGAAAAGCCATTAACTGGAGAACTGTAGGCTTCGGATTATCGGCTCAACTCATACTTGCAATTGCGGTTTTGAAAATAGATTTTGTCCAGAAAATTTTTAAAGGCATTGGGGGATTATTCCTCGCCGTTCTTGACTTTACACAAAAAGGAACAGAGTTTCTTTTCGCTGCATTTAGCACAGGAAAAATTGATACATCGCTAAACACTTTTGCCATATCAATACTTCCCACTATTATCTTCTTTTCAGCATTAACGTCACTATTGTTTTACTTAGGAATCATTCAAAAAGTAGTAAAAATATTTGCATGGTTTCTAACAAAATTATTACAAGTTTCAGGGGCAGAGAGTTTGAGTGTTGCTGGAAATATATTTTTAGGACAAACAGAAGCACCACTAATGATTAAAGCGTATTTAGAAAAAATGAATCGCTCAGAAATTCTTTTGGTGATGATTGGTGGAATGGCCACGGTAGCTGGAGGAGTATTAGCTGCATATATTGGGTTTTTAGGAGGAGAAGATGAAGTTCTTAGGCAATATTATGCCAAGCACTTATTAACAGCCTCTGTAATGGCGGCGCCTGGCGCAATAGTAATTTCAAAGATCTTGTATCCTCAAACTGAAGCCATCAACAACGATATTGCTGTTTCTCAAGAAAAAGTAGGCTCAAATGTTCTTGACGCTATCGCAAATGGAACTACAGAAGGACTAAAACTCGCTTTCAATATTGGTGCTATGCTATTGGTTTTTTTAGCTTTTATTGCCATGATTAATGGCATTTTGGGATGGTTAGGCGATTTTGGAGGATTAAATGAATGGGTTCAGGCCAACACACCTTATCAAGAATTTTCGCTAGAATTTATTCTTGGATATGCCTTTGCCCCGCTCATGTGGCTCATTGGAATTGCAAAAGAAGATGTTGCGCTCATGGGACAACTGCTAGGAATAAAACTTGCCGCTAGTGAATTTGTAGGGTATATCCAACTAGCAGACTTGAAAAACCCACTAGAGCTTGTACACCTAAAATATGAAAAATCGATTGTAATGGCTACCTATATGCTATGTGGTTTTGCCAATTTTGCTTCAATAGGAATTCAAGTAGGAGGTATTGGTTCACTAGCACCAGGGCAAAGAAAAACACTCTCAGAACTAGGAATGAAAGCTCTTATTGGAGGAACTATAGCGTCTCTTTTGTCTGCAACAATAGCAGGTCTTATTATTGGATAATAATTTCGTTAATAACTTTTAAAATTATTACCCCTAGTGACTTTACATTCATCACTACATTAATTATTTTTATTCATTATAATTTACTTTATATATGAAGCAATATCTTGACCTAGTAAACCATGTTTTGGAACATGGAAACGAAAAAGGAGACCGCACAGGAACTGGAACAAAAAGTGTTTTTGGATATCAAATGCGCTTCGATTTGAGTGAGGGTTTTCCTATGGTTACTACAAAAAAACTCCACCTAAAATCCATTATCCACGAATTGTTGTGGTTCCTTAAAGGAGATACAAACACAAAATATTTAATAGATAATGGCGTTCGAATATGGAACGAATGGGCAGATGAGAATGGGGAGCTTGGCCCTGTATATGGCCATCAATGGCGCAATTGGAACAGTGACGAAATTGACCAAATTCAATCTGTTATAGACACCTTAAAAACAAACCCTAATAGCAGAAGAATGTTGGTTTCTGCATGGAACCCCTCCGTGTTACCTGACACCTCAAAATCATTTTCAGATAATGTTGCAGAAGGTAAAGCAGCCCTCCCGCCCTGCCATGCCTTTTTTCAATTTTATGTACATGAAGGAAAACTGTCTTGCCAATTGTATCAACGTAGTGCAGACATATTTTTGGGAGTTCCTTTTAATATAGCGTCATACGCCTTGTTTACCATGATGATGGCACAAGTTTGTGGATATCAAGCTGGTGAATTTATACATACTTTTGGAGATGCCCATATCTATAATAATCATATTGAACAACTAGAATTGCAACGCTCCAGAGAACCGCGACCTTTACCAAAAATGATTCTTAATACCGAAGTGGACAATATTTTCGACTTCACTTTTGATGACTTTACTCTTGTTGATTACGACCCACACCCACACATCAAAGGGAAAGTTGCTATATAATTTCAACTGAAAACATTATTTTTGCGGACTAAGTTTATACCATTGATTACAAAAAAACATCAAATAGTGACCATAATTGTGGCCGTTTCAGAAAATCAAGTAATTGGCAAAGACAATGATTTGATTTGGAATTTGAGTTTAGATTTGAAACGATTTAAAGCCCTAACTTCTGGACACTTTATTATTATGGGGCGAAAAACTTTTGAGAGTTTTCCAAGGCCTTTACCTAATCGAACACATGTCGTCATTACACGTCAAAAGAATTATAAGGCCCCCGAAGGTGTTTTGGTAGTTAATTCATTAGAAAAAGCTATTGAAATTTCAAAAAATGATCCGCAGCCCTACATTATTGGTGGTGGTGAAATTTATAAACAAGCTTTAAATGTTGCCGATAAAATTGAACTTACACGAGTACACGCCAATTTTGAAGGTGATACATTTTTTCCAGAAATTGATTTAAAAGTGTGGAAAGAAATTAGCAAAGAACACATAAAAAAAGACGATAAACACGCTTGTGATTTTAGCTTTATAACATATACAAAACAACAAAATTAATTGAAATGAACGCATATATTTTTCCAGGTCAGGGCGCACAATTTCCAGGTATGGGGCAAGAACTATATCAGCAATCTTCTGTAGCAAAAACAATGTTTGAACAGGCAAATTCAATCCTTGGTTTTGAAATTACAAAAATCATGTTTGAAGGAACTCCAGACGATTTAAAGCAAACCAATGTGACGCAACCCGCCATATTTCTTCATTCTGTAATTTTGGCAAAAAGTATGGGTAGCCATTTCAATCCAGAAATGGTCGCCGGACATTCTTTGGGTGAATTTTCTGCTTTGGTTGCCAATAATACTTTGAGTTTCGAGCAAGGCTTAACACTTGTTGCTCAACGTGCAGATGCGATGCAAAAAGCATGTGAATCCACAGAAGGTACAATGGCCGCCGTATTAGGTTTGGAAAATGATATTGTTGAAACAGTCTGTAATAGTATTGATGGTGTTGTTGTAGCTGCAAACTATAATTGCCCAGGACAATTGGTCATTTCTGGCGCAATCGAACCAATTCATAAAGCTTGTGAGATTTTGAAGGGAAAAGGGGCAAGACGGGCATTGGTCTTGCCTGTTGGAGGGGCATTTCACTCCCCACTAATGGAGCCTGCAAGAGAGCAATTAGCTGCGGCTATTGAAGACACAACATTCAATACTCCTGACTGTCCAATTTATCAAAATGTAACCGCCTGTGCCGTTCAAGACACTTTAGACATAAAAAAGAATTTGATGGCGCAATTGACATCCCCTGTACGATGGACTCAATCTGTGGATCAAATGTTAAAAGACGGTGCTCAAAACTTTACTGAAGTAGGTCCTGGAAAAGTCTTACAAGGTCTAGTTAAAAAAATCAATAGAGAGACCAACACTAGCGCTGCATCGCTATAAAGCCAGAATTCATGAACAAAAGAGTAGGATACATCATCTTTTTGGTTTTACTAAATATTGGTCTCGATCAATATTCAAAACACCTTGTAAGAGCAGAAGTTTTACCAGGCTCACGCACTGAAATTGTAGGTAAATTACTACAACTGATGAATGTGGAAAACTCTGGTGCTTTTTTGGGAATTGGAAGTGATTCTCACCCAACAATAAAACTCATTTTTCTCTTAATTTTACCTGTAATCGTACTTGGTGTTGTGCTCTATTATCTCCTTACAAATCGTTCTCTAGATCGTATTTCTGAAATAGGTTTTAGTTGTGTTGCAGGCGGTGGTATTGCAAATTTGTATGACCGCTTTGTATATGGTTCTGTTACTGACTTTTTATTTATGGATTTTAGTTTTGTTCAAACTGGTATTTTTAATGTTGCAGATTTATCAGTAACATCAGGTATGATTTTGTTAATCATTGCTTCATATCGACAAAAAAGAAAAAGAGACATGTAATTTTGTAGATTAGTTTTTATAAATAACGCCGTCTTTCATTACAAAACTTATACGCTCCATTGCAGAAATATCTTGCAATGGGTTTGAATCGGTAGCAACAATATCCGCAACAAAATTAGTTTTGATTTGGCCTAACTCATCAGCAAGACCCAAGACTTTAGCGTTTGTAATTGTCGCCGATTGAATGGCCTCCATGGGTGGCATACCAACCTCTACCATATAACCAAACTCCTTAGCATTTTGTCCATGAGGAAATACACCAGCATCTGTTCCAAAGGCAATTTTGACGCCGCGTTTATAAGCTTTAGCAAAAGTACTTTGAATTTTTGGCCCAATTTCTAACGCTTTTGGGACTATAATTTCTGGATAAAATCCATCAATTTTGGCATTTTCTGCAACTGCTTTTCCTGCAGTAATTGTTGGCACAAAATAGGTACCATATTGCTTCATGAGGTCCATTGTTTTGTAACTCATTTTAGTGCCATGTTCAATGGTTGTTACGCCTCCAATAACAGCACGTTGCATGCCTTCATCGCCGTGGGCATGTGCCGCTACTATCATTCCATAATCCTTAGCCGTTTCGCATATAGCTCTAACCTCTTCTAAAGTGAATTGTGGGTTTTGTCCATTTTTTGCCACACTCAAAACGCCTCCTGTTGCTGTGATTTTTATATTATCGGCACCATTTTTATACCTTTGACGCACTGCTTTTCTAGCTTCATCTGGGCTGTTTATTACTCCTTGTTCGGGACCAGGATCGCCCATTAAAAGTTTTTTTCTTCCATTGGTAGGATCGGCGTGTCCACCTGTTGTTGCAATGGCTTTTCCAGCAGTGAAAATCCTTGGCCCTACAATGGTATTGTTGTTTATGGCATTTCTAAGCGCAATATTAACACCTGTTCCGCCTAAATCTCTAACCGTTGTAAATCCTGCCAAAAGTGTTATTTCTGCATAATTTACAGATTTGAATGCTACATCGGCTTCATTAGCTGTGAATTGATCCATATAACGTGCCGGATTGTATTCATTCTCTAGGTGTACATGCATATCAATCAACCCTGGCATTACTGTTTTTGATTTTAAATCAACAACGGTATCATTTGGATCATCAGAAATTATATAGCCATTTTCAATAGATTTAATTTTATTCCCAGAAACTACAATTGTTTTTTCTGTAAATACTTCTCCCTTTTCGGTATCAATAAGTTGTCCGCAATGCAAATAGATATCTTGAGCAAAACCCAAAAAGATTTGAGAGAGAAAAAATAAGACTATAAAATTTTTCATAGTATTGTTATTTATGATAAAAACTCTAAAATAGAAGTCGTAATAAATTCAATTTGACTATTATCTAATTCTGTATGCATTGGCAATGAGATCACTTCTTTAGATAATTGATTTGTGACTTTAAAATCCGCGTCATTGTACCGTTTATCTACATAAGCTTTTTGCTTGTGCAAAGGAATTGGATAATATACGCCACAAGGTATTCCTTTGGAATTCAAATGCGCAACCAATGCATCTCGATCTGTATTTTTAAGTTTTAAAGTATATTGATGAAAAACATGACAATCGCAGCTTTCGCATATGGTGTCACATCCATTTCCAGCTTTTGGGGTTTCTATGTTTGGATGGTTTTTAAAAGCCGCATTGTATTTTCTAGCGGCATTTTGTCGTGCTTTATTGTAGTTATCTAAATGAGGTAATTTAGCATCCAATACTGCAGCTTGAATAGAGTCTAATCTAGAATTAACTCCTACAACATCATGGTGATATCTTTTGTACATTCCATGATTTACAATCCCTCGAATCGTATGAGCTAAATCATCGTTGTTGGTGAAAATTGCACCCCCATCACCATAGCACCCTAAGTTTTTTGATGGAAAAAAAGAAGTTGAAGCGACATCACCAATGGTTCCCGCTTTGGTCTTTGTTCCATTTGATGACGTATATGTAGCACCTATGGCTTGAGCGTTGTCTTCAATAACATACAAGTTGTGTTTTTTTGCAAGTGATAAAATGGCGTCCATATTGGCGCATTGCCCAAATAAATGCACTGGCACAATTGCTTTTGTTCTTGGTGTAATTGCTTTTTCGATTGCGTCTACATCAATATTAAAATGCTCAGAATCAACATCAACAAGAACAGGCGTTAGCCCTAAAAGTGCAATAACTTCTACGGTGGCGGCAAATGTAAAATCTGCAGTAATAACCTCATCTCCAGGTTTAAGTCCCAACCCCATCATTGCAATTTGTAAAGCGTCGGTCCCATTGGCGCAAGGAATCACATGTTTTACTCCTAAATATTCTTCTAGGTTTTTTTGAAATTCCTTGACTTTAGGTCCATTGATAAAGGATGTTGTATCAATCACCTCTTGAATGGAAGTATTAACTTGATCTTTGATCGTGGCATATTGACCTTTTAGATCGACCATTTGAATTTTTTTCATATCGCTTTTTATCAGAAAATATATTGATTTTTTGCGTCACAAAAATACAAAAATAGCTTTGGGCAAATGCTAAAATTAAGATAAAGAATGTATTTTTGTTCTTAAATTACAACATATTGTTAGGTATCTATAATCTTATTACTGCATTTATTAAGCTTTTACTTCCTATTGCAGGAAGGTTCAATACGAAATTGAAAAAAGGTATAGATGGGCGCAAAAAGACTTTTGAAACTCTCCAAAACAATATTAAAAAAGAAGATACTGTTTTTTGGTTCCATTGTGCTTCACTAGGGGAATATGAACAAGGGCTGCCTGTATTTGAAAAACTTAAATCTAAATATCCTAAAGCAAAAATTGTGCTTTCATTTTTCTCGCCCTCTGGATACGAAGTTCGAAAAGAAAACCCATTAACTTCTATTGTGGTGTATTTGCCTTTGGACTCCAAAAGAAACGCTGAAATATTTTTAAAACTTGTTAATCCAAAACTAGTTGTTTTTGTAAAATATGACTTATGGCCAAATTACCTGAAAGCACTAAAAAATCACTCCTCAAAAGTTGTTTTAATCTCTGCGTTATTGAGATCTCATCAACATTTTTTTAGATTTTATGGCAAATCATTTCAAAAATTATTTTTCAGTTTTGAGCACATTTTTACTCAAAATAGTGAATCAAAAGAATTATTAAAATCAATAGGGTATTTTGATGTTACTGAGTCAAATGACACCCGCTTTGATCGTGTTTCGAATCAATTGATACAAAACAACTCACTCCCATATCTAGAAGATTTTATAGACAATAAGTTGTGTGTAGTTGCTGGAAGCACCTGGGCAGAAGATGAAAACATACTAATCCCTTATATTCAAAAAGCTGACAAATCAACTAAATTTATAATTGCGCCACATTCGATAAATAAACAAGGAATAAAAAGATTGAAGGAAGCTTTAGGAGATAAAGCGGTTTTATTTTCCAAGTATCAAAAAGCATCCCTTTCAGAAAAACAAGTTTTTATTGTTGACACCATTGGAATCCTCTCCAAGATTTATAATTATGCTGATATCGCTTATATTGGCGGTGGTATGGGCTCTAGCGGATTGCACAATACACTTGAAGCTGCTGTTTTTGGTGTTCCGATTATTATTGGCAAAAACTACGATAAATTCCCTGAGGCAAAAGAAATGTTAGAGCGGGGAGGACTTTTTAGTGTTGGAAATTATAAAACTTTTAAAACAACTTTAGATAAGTTTATTATTGATGCAGTCTATAGAGGAAAATGTGGGGAAATAAACAAGATTTATATTGAAGATAATAAAGGAGCTACTTCTAAAATTATAGACAGACTTACGCTTCTACTTAAAGATTAGGCGTTTTATAAACTTTGATATAATCAATAATAAATTCTTGAGGAAAAATAGAATCATCGACTTCAAATCCGCCAAAGTACCCTCCAACTGCTAAATTTAGAATGAGATAAAAAGGCTTGTCAAATGGCCATGTTTCGGGGGATTTATCTTCAGGAGCAAAAGTGTATACATTTTTGTCATCTACAAAAAATTGAATTTGATTTTCATTCCATTGCATTTTGTAGGTGTGGAATCCATCCTCAATATCATCAAATAATGAAATTTCTGTGTTTTTAGAGACACCATAACTGTCTGATGTATGAAGGGTTGTGTGAATTTTTCCAGGCATTCTACCAACATACTCCATAATATCAATTTCTCCACAGTTTGGCCAAGAATTTTCTTCAATATCATGACCAAGCATCCAAATCGCTGGCCATACCCCCGAGCCTTTAGGAAGTTTCGCTTTGACCTCAACAGTGCCATATTGGAATTCAATTTTATCTTTTGTTGTAATCCGTCCTGAATAATAATGTTCCCCTTCTTTTGTTGCTCTAATAACTAATTTTTCATCACGAACAAATATATTCTCTTTTGTATAATGCTGGTATTCTTTGTTCCCCCAGCCACATAATTCTGGACATCCATTTCCTAAGTCATAATTCCAATACTTTAAATCCAAAAAAGACTGCTCAAAATTATCATTAAAAATAATACGTTTACCAGGATTATTTTCTGGTTTTTGAAAAAAAGTAAATGCAAGTATGAGTAAAATTCTAAAAATCATCATAAGCTAAAGTTTGTGCTTAAATCTGCTGTTGAGTCTCCTCCTACAAAAACAGAAAATTCACCAGTCTGTAAAGTGAAATCTCCATTATTATCATAAAAACCAAGTTCTTTTTCAGTGAGTAAAAATTGCACTGTTTTTGTCGCGCCTGGCTTCAGATTAATCAATTCAAAACCCTTTAAATTTCGAACCGCTTGAGCAGGACGTGCAAAATGATCCTTTACATAAAGTTGAACAACCTCTTTTCCTTCAAGGTTTCCAGTATTAGTTACTTCTACACTAACTTCAATAGAAGTATCCGTTTGACTTTGAATTTTTAAATTTTTATATTTAAAAGTGGTATAACTTAGTCCATATCCAAAAGGATATAGAGGTGTGTTTTCTTCATCTTGATAATGCGTCCAAAAGACTTCTCCTGGAGATGGTAAAGTTGGCCTTCCAGTACTTTTATAATTGTAATAAATTGGTACTTGACCTACATCTCTTGGAAATGTCATAGGTAATTTCCCACTTGGATTGTAATCACCATACAGGACTTGAGCGATTGCATTTCCACTTTGCGAACCCAATTGCCAAGCTTCAACAATTGCAGGAATATGTTTATTAGCCCAATTTAAAACCAAAGGTCTGCCATTATTTAAAACAAGAACAATGTTTTTATTGACGTTATAAACTGCTTCAAGTAATTCTTGTTGTAATCCAGGAAGTCCAATATTTGTTCTGCTTCGTCCTTCTCCACTTTGAAGGCCATGTTCTCCTAAAACCATAACGACAACGTCAGATGTTTTAGCAAGTTTCAAAGCAGCATCAAAATCACTTTTATCTGTGGTGTTGATTTTTAATTCTTTTGCAAATTCTAACGCTCCAATATTCAATTTTGTACCAACAGAAAATTCAACGTTATTCCCAGAATAAGATTTTAATCCCTCAAGAACTGAAACTGCAGAATTCTTCTCTGCTGCTAATATCCAATTGCCTAGGGGACTTGTTTTGTCATTAGCAAGGTCGCCAATCAATGCAATATTTAGCCCTTCTTTTTTTAGAGGTAATATTTGGTTTTGATTTTTTAAAAGTACGATTGACTTTTTGGCCATATCTAAACTGGCATCATGAAGATTTTGATTGCCCAAAATTTTATTTTCTCGTGACAAATCACAGTATTTGTAAGGGTCGTCAAAAAGACCAAGTTCAAATTTTACACGTAATATTCTTCGTGCAGCATCATCAATAAGTTTTTCATCAACAATACCCGATTTTACTAAATCTGCTAAATTTTCTACATAGGCAAGCGATTGCATATCCATATCAGAACCTGCTTCTACCGCCAATTGAGCCGCTTCTTTTTCATCTTTAGCATAACCATGTTCTACCATTTCTTCAATTGAACCCCAGTCTGATACTACAAAGCCATCAAAATTCCAATCTCTTTTTAGAATATCGCGCTGAAGAAATTTACTACCTGTAGCGGGAACACCATTAAGTTGACTAAATGAATTCATAAAAGTACGAACACCGGCATCAATAGTAGCCTTAAAAGGAGGCATAATAACATTGTGTAAGGTTTGAGTTCCTACATCAACAGTGTTGTATTCTTTTCCTGATTCGGTAAATCCATATCCAGCAAAGTGTTTTGCACAAGCTGCAATTGTTGATGGATTTGATAGATCGTCCCCTTGAAATCCTTTGACTCTCGCAAATGCAATTTTAGACCCTAAATAGGGGTCCTCTCCACCGCCTTCCATCACTCTTCCCCAACGTGCATCTCTCGAAATATCTACCATTGGTGCAAATGTCCAATTGATTCCTGCTGCGGAGGCCTCCAAAGCTGCATTTTTAGCCGATAATTCTATAGCTTCCAAATCCCAACTTGCAGCTTCAGCTAGAGGAATTGGAGTAATTGTTTTATAGCCATGAATAACATCAAACCCAAAAATTAATGGGATTCCTAGTCGTGTTTCCTCTACGGCTATTTTTTGTAATTTATATACATTTTCAACACCATGAACATTAAGCATTGACCCTACAAGTCCATTTTTAAGTTGCTCAAATTGTACGGCTGCTGAGCCTTCTTTTGGAGCAGGTCCTGTAACATCCCAAAAACTAGAATATTGATTCATTTGACCAATTTTCTCTTCGAGAGTCATTTGAGTTAATAAGGTATTTACCCGCTCATTGACCGTAGATAATTTTGATTTTGAGCTACAAGAATTAAACACAAAAAAACTAATTATTGTGAAAAATGTAAGGTTAACTTTTTTCATTTTTACTGATACAACCTAATGTAATCAACTTCCATTGTGTCCTCAGTGAAGTTTGGATCTATATCACCGCCGAGTGTACCACCCATTGCAACATTAAAAATGAAAAAGAATTCTTCATTGAATGGATAATATGGTTCTACTCCTGAAATATTCATTGTAAAAAACTCGTTTCCATCTAAGTATGTTGTGATACTTGTTGGAGTCCAATCCATTGCATATACATGCCAATCATCAGAAGTTGTATTTGAGGTATCTAGCCCATACTCTCCACGTTCTCCATCTGGTAGTTTCCAGTGTAATGTAGATTTTACTTTGTTTTTGTCTTGAAACTGTTCCATAATGTCAATTTCTCCGCATTGTGGCCAACCAACTTCAGGAAAATTTGCCCCAAGCATCCAAAGCGCTGGCCAAGTCCCTTGCGATGAAGGCAACTTTGCACGGATTTCTACGTAGCCATATCTGAACTCAAATTTATCTTGAGTTTTGATGCGTGCAGAAGAATATGATCCATTAGATTCTTTAATGGCTTTAATTTTAAGGATTCCACCTTCTCTTTTTACATTATTTGTGCTTGAAGT
This sequence comes from Flavobacteriaceae bacterium, assembly GCA_965662485.1. Classification (GTDB taxonomy): domain Bacteria; phylum Bacteroidota; class Bacteroidia; order Flavobacteriales; family Flavobacteriaceae; genus UBA3537. The sequence goes on from CBFIIL010000006.1 coordinate 38,323, forward strand.
GTAAATTTGTTCTTCTTGATTGCCCCATCCGCCGCCTCCGGTTTCTGCAGTCCATTTAGAAGTATTAATTGCGCCAGTACCATCAAATTCATCAAACCAAATCAAAACATCATTGTTGCCAGATCCGCCATTACCTACAACGAAAATTTTTAAATTTTCAATCGTTGATATTCTATCATTACTAGCAGAGTAAGCATATACATATAGCGGAAATTGATTAACCCCTAAATCTGTTAGTGTATAAGAAAACTGTCCTGTAGAGTTTTGAGTTTCTGAGCCACTATTTCCAACTTTAAAACCATATTTTACGGCATTAGTTGCTGTTGCTGTTACCGAAAAAATCCCTGAACCATCACCAAAAGGCTCGTCCTCGCTCTGTCCTTGAATAGTAACATTAGCCGCTAAATTTGAAGGTGGTTGATTATTGTTGTTATTGTTATTGTTGTTATTGTTATTAGAACCTTCGTCTCCACCAGATGAACACGAAACTAATATCGTAGAAATACTGAGAATAGTTAAGAATAATAGATATGTGAATTTTTTTACCATAACAATTAAAGATATAATGGGGCAGATAAAAATATCTGCCCCAATTATTGAACTATAAAAACTTATTGAGCCTTATACTTTGCATACCATGCAAAGCCTCCTCCTTCTTGAATACAACGTAAATGAAGCGTATTGGCAGTTATAGATATGATGTCATATTCTACGTCACCAACATACCAGCCCATGAATCCACCGTCTGAAAGTTTAAAGGCAGTTTGACGGTAGGGTTCTCCGTCTAGTTCACCCTCAAGCGCAGCTTTAGAAGATGATGGAAAGAATGAAACATTCTTTACTCCAAACATTGTTGTTGCTACTGATTCATCGTGGCAAGTGTCGGGAGTAACTCCAATAATACCAGCATAAGCCCCTGGAACAAATGATGGCCCAGCAGTTTGCTCAAAGGTTAAACCGTTAGCTGTTTGTGTAAATACAAATACGTTATTGTCTGTCATACAAGCTTTTTCACCATCATTTGGCCCTATGTCATTCCACCAGTTAGGCCAAGAAAATTCTAAACTGCCATAATCATCCTCTACTGGACCTAATCCTAAGTAAGACGCAGCAGTTGCATCCCAGACCCAAGTTTTGCTATCGCCTTCGTTAGCCCCAGCTAGGAATGCTTCTGCTTCTGGATCTTCAAATGAACTATATACTTCAATATCGAAAGCTGTGCTTGATAAAACACCTGCTGTACCGACTGCACTAACAATAACAGTGTAAGTGTTTACACCAACTTGTGTGTATCTGTGTGTAATAACTCCAGAAGAGTTTGTTTCGGCGTTTCCATCGCCAAAATTAAATTGGTAGGCAAGTGCTCCATTTGCAGTAGCTGCAAATGTCACAAATCCTGTACCATCTCCATTTATGTTGGTGGCATCTGCACCAGCAATTTCTGTATTTACTTGTACATTAGTTGGAGTAGTAATTGGTCCAAAATCATGTTCATCTTCTTCACATGCTGTAACCACAAGCAGTGAAAGAAAAAGTACTGATAAATATTTTAAATTTTTCATAGTTATAATTTAAATTGTTTTACTGTTCTAATACAAGAGAGACATTATCTATATTAACTAGTCCTACGTCCGCTCCTAAATCAAATAGGACTCTAGCATCTGGTGCTCCAAAAGTTGCATTAGTGGTATATGTATAAGTTGTTCTTGTTGGCGTAATGACCATTGTTGCGGTTACGTTTGTCCATGGATTGCCACTAAGACCTATTCCTGCAACAATTGATCTGTTGCCATCAGACCATGCGTCAAACTTTAACGTGTAAGTCTCTCCTTCAGTGATGGCTACTTTTTGACTTGTATTAACATCATATGGGTTTCCTGCTTGAGTAACATTTACAGAATAATGTGTATTACCTTCACTATCTGTTACAACCGGTGCAGAAGAATTATCGTCTACTCCAACTAACCATGGAGCACTTCCTAATTCAAAATCACCATTTGTTAGTAATCCATCGTCAAAAGGTTCAGGAGCATAACCTAAGAATAGAGCGACATTGTCAATATTAACTAACCCTGTATCAGCTCCTAAATCAAAAAGTACACGAGCATCAGTGGCACTAAAATTGGCAGTTGTTGTGTAGGTATATGTTGTTCGGGTTGTGTTGATTGCAACCGTCCCAGTAACGTTAGTCCATGGATTGCCACTAAGACCTATACCTGCAATAATTGTCCTGTTGCCATCAGACCATGCATCAAACTTTAATGTGTAAGTCTGTCCCTCTGTGATCGCTACTTTTTGACTTGTATTAACATCATATGGGTTTCCTGCTTGAGTAACATTTACAGAATAATGTGTATTACCATTACTATCTGTCACAACTGGTGCAGAAGAAGCATCGTCTACCCCAACTAACCATGATGCACTTCCTAGTTCAAAATCTCCATTTGTTAATAGCCCATCGTCAAAAGGATTACCGGGCTCTTTATAGAAATATAAGTTATCTATATATGCAATTACAGATGAAAAATCCGTTGTTCCAGGTGCTTGCATGTAGTCTATCAATATTTGAGTTATTTTTTCTCTATTTGATAAACTACCATTTTCAAATTCTACCATGTCTATGTCAAGGGATTGCCACGAACCAGCTACGGTTGATCCTAAGGAAGCAACATCCTCTCCACCATCAACTGTATTAACTATTTTAACTTCTAAATCCTGTGTTACATTTTCAGGAACCCAGTAGTCAATATGCATTTTCTCCATTTGCGATAAATCTACACCAGACCCATAGTTTGTTACAATTCCTAAAAAGTCAAAGTTTGTTAATCTCATAACATTATCAGTTCCGATTGTAGTCGATTGAAAGTTTGCCGCGGACCAAGGTGTTGGGAATTCATTAAGAGTTACATTGGTATAAGCGTCACTAAAAATAGACACCACATCTGCAGACTGTCTTGCTGGAGGTGTTGGTGCTGCAACTGCTGGCGCTAATATTTCAGTAACTTCAAAGTCTTCTTCAATATACATCGTCGTCTGAATGGCAACTCCTTTAACTTCAATGGTTATATCATAAAACCCAGCATTTGTGTATTGTAGTATTGCTGTTTCACCAATATTGGCAGTTACAGGAGTAGTAACTCCACTTTCACCAGAGTAAACATCAAAATTTATTGCATCATCAGCATTAACAGTCACATTGACTTGTTTAGACACAGAAGTATCATTTTCAATCGTAACTTCGAGGTTTGAAGGTGGGTCTAAAGATATTACCAGTTCTCTAGTAATCGTTGCTGTTAAGCCTGTTACCCCGTAAGCCGTTGCAGTAACTGTGTAAGTTCCTTCTGCGTAAGTGTGGTCAATAGTCTCTCCATTATCAATTTGAGTAGGCTCTGGAGAATTATCTCCAAAAGTGATATCAAAGTATACTGTACCTTCAGCAGTTGGAATAATGGTTACCATTCCTGAGTTATCTTGTATTACTTCAAATGCCATAGCCAATGCAGAAGGCGCTTGAACATTATTTAAGTTTACATTTTTTTCGTCATCGGCACAACTCCATAGAGTTGTAACAATCACAAGTAAACTAAGTATATTTTTTATTGATTTCATAGTTTAAATTTTAATAGTTTGGATTTTGACTCCAATTGCCATTCGAAAATTGAATTTCTTGAAAAGGAATTGGAAATAAATCATGTTTTCCAGGGACAAAGCCGTTAATTGCTTGAGCAGCTCTTCCTGTTCTTACTAGGTCAAAGAAACGGTGTCCTTCGCCCATCAACTCCAAGCGTCTTTCTTCAAGAATAGCGTCTGTAAGTGCAGCTCCTGTTGCTGAACTATTGTTACTACTATCTCCAAATGCACGCTCTATGACTTGATTCAAGTATGCTAATGCTTTTGTATCATCAATATTACCTCTATTATTGGCTTCCGCAGCCATTAATAGTACATCTGCATAACGAATAGATCTGTAATTGTTTGGATTCGTTAAGTTTTGATCTCCAATATTTTGATCCCCTTTTCTAGGTAAATACTTACGGTTAAAAAACCCTGTGTGTTCATAACCTTCAACATATGTCGCACCTGATGTTGCAGCCCATGCGACGATATCTAATATTGAGACATCTCGACGTAAATCATCAGCATCATAAGCATCATAAGCGGATTGAACAGGAACGTTAAAACTGTATCCAGAATCGTATAATGGACCTGTATGGTTACGAATTCCCATAAATCCAACAGCTACATTTCCTTCACTACACTGAAGACATCCAAATCCAGCGCCTTCAGCATCTGTATATTGAACCTCAAAAACAGATTCTACACCATTTTCTCCATCGTGTTCAAAAATTTCTGAATAATCATCCACCAATTGATAAGGTCCATTGTTTATGAGGTCATCCAAAACAGTTGCAGCTTGAGTAAATTTGTCTTGATACAAATATGCTTTACCTAACAATGCTTGAGCAGCACCTTTGGTCACTCGGCCAACTTGTGGTGCGCTATATTCTAGGTTATTTGCAGCAAAATTTAAATCACTTTCAATAAGTGCATACACTTGATCAACTGAATAACGTGGGATACTTGTTTCGTCACCTGGAACAAAACGTGCTCCGCCTCCAGCTAGTGCATCATTGTAATTTTTGATTGGTATTCCTCCAAACCATTTCACCAACTCAAAATGAAAATATGCTCTTAAGAAACGAACCTCAGCAACCATTTGCACTCGGCCGTCAAAGTCAATTTTATTTTGGAATTCTAAGAAGTAGTTTGTTCTTTTTACTCCTGCAAACATCCAGTTCCAAACATCTCTTAAGTTGCTGTTCACTGGCGTATGGGTCATATCGTCAATTTGTTGGAAACCAACAACGTCAGTAGCGCTTTCTCCTCCACACAATGTATTATCAGAAGCAATCTCACCTAGTAAGTTGTTGACATATGTGGCTTGTAGCATATCGTATGCTCCAACAAGTGCCATGTAATAGTCCTCCTCAGAATTAAAATAGCTTTCTGAATCTATAAGGTAGTTCTCTTCCTCATCCAAGTATTTATCTGTACAAGAATAGAGTCCTAGTGCAAGTAGTGATCCCACTACTAGGGTAAATATGTTATTTTTTGTTGTTTTCATCATGCTCTATTTTAAAATGAAATATTAAGTCCTAAAAGGTATTGTCTTGTTACAGGATAGAATCCTGGATCAATTCCACCACCAATAGCTTCACCATTTGTGGCTGCAGGGTCAAATCCTTTATATTTTGAGAATGTAAAGGCATTATTTACAGAACCATAAATTCTAAATTTAGAAATCCCTATTTTCTCAACAATATCGGCAGGTATGCTATACCCTAATTGAATGTTTTGGATACGTAAGAAAGAAGCATCTTCTACAAAGAAATCTGAGAATAATTTGTTTGAAGTTGCACCTGTTGTAGCTCTTGGAACTTCATTGCTTGTTCCTGGGCCTGTCCAACGGTCAAGATAGTAATCTAATCTATTTACGTTTTTCTGATCTCTTTCATAGTTACGCACCATTTCTTTACCTAGCTCTGCATATCCATAGACAGAAAAATCAAAGTTTTTGTAGTTGATTCCAATATTGAATCCCATGGTGTAATCTGCAATTGGCTTCCCTATAAAAGTCCGGTCATTAGCATCAATTTCACCATCACCATTTACATCTACAAAGCGTAAATCTCCTGGCTGTGCTGCATTTCCTAAACCTGCTTGAGATGGGTGAGCGTCTACTTCTGCTTGGGTTTGGAAAATACCATCAGTTTTTAGACCGTAAAAATATCCTATTGGCATTCCTACTTCCATTCGAGATGGTGTTAATTGACCAATTCCAAATGAACCACCTTCTAGAGCTACGTTACCTTGTATTTCTGTAACCTCTCCTTCAAGTTTAGTAACATTGTAACCAACATTGTAAGACAAATTATCATTGATGTCTCCTGTATAGTTTAGCATTAATTCAACACCTTTTACTCGAGTTGTTCCAGCGTTTACAGTTGGTGTTCCAGAACCTGGCGCTGTAGCTCCTAGTATCCCAGTAAATGGTAAACCAGGAATTAATAGATCTACACGATCTTCAACAAAATAATCGGCAACAATTTCTAAACTGTTGTTAAACAACTTGGCATCAAGACCAACATCTAACTTCTCTGCAGTTTCCCAAGAGGCAACAGGGTTTGGTAATGGCCCTAAAGCAGTTCCGTTTGTTAATGAGTTATCGAAAACATAAGTGGCTTCTCCACTTAGGGTTGCTCTATATAAATCATTTCCTACCAGATTCCCTAGTGTTCCATAAGATGCTCTTAATTTCAAGAAATCAAGAAAACTAACATTTTCTAGAAAAGATTCTTCTGAAATTTTCCAACCTCCTGTAACAGATTTGAAGTAATCAACTCTATAGTCTTTGTCAAATGCAGAAGACGCGTCTCTACGCAACATTGCGGAAAGTAAATACTTTCCTTTGAAATCATATTGCAAGCGCGCAAAATAAGACAATAGTCTGTTATCGTATGTGTACGATCCAGTCTCTTTACCTTCATTTGTTCCGGTTGTAAGGGCTATGTCAGCAAATTCCCAAGAATTATTTGGAACGTCGTAGCCTGTGGCAAACAATCCATCACCCCAGTCTTTTCTTACCGCCATACCTAAAGTAACCTCTGCAGTATGATGCTTGAGGAATGATTTTTTGTAATTTAAAAAGCTATCCCAAGTGTAAGAATTGTATTGTTGTTTGTTTTGACTTACAGTACTTCTGTCTGTATTGAAAACTTTACCTGCACCATAATTTACAATAGGTGAAAAAGTTTTTGCTTTATCGCTGTAGGTTTTAAATCCAATTCGTGAAGTAGCTGTCAATCCATCTATAACTTCATATTCTAATTGGAAATTCCCTTCTATACTACTTCCAAAGTAAGAGTTGTATGTGTCTCTAATTTGAGAAAATGGATTAATAATTTCATTTCCAAAACCAGCCCATCCAGTTGGAATATTTGCAGTACCAGGCGTTATAATATCTTCCTGATCCAAGGCATATATTGGTGAATAACTAATGGCATTAAAAAGAACAGAACCTAGACCAGACTCATTAATTGTTTTACGTTCATTTGCAAAATAATTTAAGTTTAAAGTCGTTTTAAGTTTTTCAGTAACATCAATTCCTAAACTTAATTTTATGTTATCTCTTACAAAATTTGATTTGTCGCTAGCAATAATCCCTTCTTGATCAAGATGCGAAGCACTCAGATAATATGTTACAGAATCCGTACCACCAGAAAGACTAATGTTGTGATTTGTAATCATAGCATCACCAAAGAGATTATCTTGCCAATTAGTGTTATTAGAAAGATTGCTCAGGTTTGGAAAAGGAATGGTTTCTCCATTAGCTGCATAACTTTCGTTTAACAAGGCTGCATATTCAACATTATTTAGTAATGATAATTTTTTAGAAGTTTCTTGAACACCTGAGTAAAAGTTGTAAGATACTTTAGGTGCAGAATTTTTGGAACCGTTTTTTGTGGTAACTAATATTACTCCGTTTGCGCCTTCAATACCATAGATGGCTGCTTGAGCATCTTTTAGTACGGTTAAGGATTCAATATCATCTGGATTCACACTATTCATAGAAGCTACATAGCCGTCTACAACAACCAAAGGATCATTGCTTCCGTTACTACTTACACCACGAACTAATACACGAAATCCACTACCAGGTGAACCAGAAGCTGTAGTTACAGAAACACCAGAAGATCTTCCTTGTAAGGCTTGTGCAACATCAACTGGTTTTAATTTTTCAATGGTTTCTGACTTTACCATGGAAACAGAACCCGTAAGATCTTTTCTGCTTTTTGATCCGTAACCAATAAGCACAACTTCATCTAAAGACTCATTGTCTTCTTTAAGTGATACTTGCATGTTTGCGGATGCTAAAACCTCTTGAGTTTTGAAACCAACATACGTAAAGACAATTACAGAATTTTCAGAGACATTAGTCAAAGAAAAGTTTCCGTCAAAGTCTGTTACAACACCTTTGTTTGTGTTCTTAACAAGGACGTTTACACCAGGCAATGGCATTCCATCCACGTCAGATTTTACTGTTCCAGAGATAGAAAACGTTTGCGCTACTGCATATGAAGAGCACAAAACAACTATCAACATGGAATAAATTATTCTTTTCATAAAATTTGGTTTGATTTGTTTTTGTTAAAATTATCATAACAAACTGTTGAGGTGCAAAGTTTTACCGCTACAAAAATTATACACCATTAAAAAAAATGTGCAACAGGTAAATATTTATTGCTTTTATGGTAAGAAACTGGGGCCTACACAAAATAAGTTTAAGTTAAATGATGTGGTTGATTTAGATTATGTAGGGGCTGTGTATAGTTTTTTTTTGAAAAAAACACATTCTATAAATCAAGAATGTAATTTGTTAAGCTCGATTTTGGCGGTAAATTCATCTTTTTCCGCAAACGATATCGCTTTACTTCTACACTTCTTGGCGAAATATTGAGTAGTGGCGCAATCTCTTTTGATGATAAATTTAGTCTAAGATACGCACAAAGTTTTAAATCATTGGGTGTAAGGTTTTGATGCTTTTGCTTTACAAGTTTCAAGAAGTCCTTATCAGCATTATTAAAAGCTTCTTTAAATAACTTCCAGTCATCCGTGTTATTTATATTTTTATCAATAATTCTAATCACCTTATTTATACCTTGAGGTGTGTTTTCTTGTTTGATAGCAGTTTTAATAGTATTTAAAAACTCATTTTTCTTGATTAAACTCATTGTAGAGATGGCCAATTCTCTGTTTTTATTTTCGATATCAAGTTCCAGCTTCTCATTTTTAAGTTGCATTAATTTTTGATTATTCTCCAATTCATTCAACGCCATCTCTTTCTGAGATTTGAGTAATAATTTTTGTTGCTGGCGCTTGTAGTACCTTCGATATACATTATGAATAATAACAGAAAGCAATAAAATCAAAACTACATAAACAGCAATAGCTACATTGGATATGTACCAAGGGCGTTTAATGATAAATGGAAATGAGGATTCATTTGTAGTTTCTGTATTTCCAATTTTACCTTTAACCTTAAATATATATTTCCCGTAGGGTAAGTTTTCAAAAGCTTGAGTGCTTTTTGATTCCCAAGAGGACCAGTTTTCAGACCACCCATCTAATTTATAGCTATAATTAATGTCAACAATATTACCATACTGCGGTATGCTATAATTAAAACTAAGGTTATTATTATTATAATTTAAAGATGGTGATTCCAATAAACTCAAGTTTGTTTTTGGCTCATTGTTGATGTTGGCTTCAATAGTATTTATATAAATTGTTTGTGAGTTGTCTTGTTGTGGAGCATCACCTTTTAAAATATAATATCCGTTTGAGGATCCTAACAAGTAATCTGCATCATTTATTTTTGTCAAATTCTCAAATCCAGCAACTACTTTCTTGAAATTATATAAAGAGACAGGGATTTCCTCAATATTTGGCTTATTACTCAAGCTTCCAGGACTCATCAATAGAATATTATTATCTGCAAAACACCATTTAATTTGTTCGGTAGTATTAACATCTAATAATGTTGATGTGGTATTATAATTTTCTAAAATTTTTGAAATTACTGGTGCTTTTACAAAAGACCCTGTTGGTTCTGATAATTGATAAACACCATTTGAAGATGTATAATAAAATTCGTTAGAGAATTTTATAAAATTTGATCCATTTCCTCTTACTACAGACTCCACAAGATTGGAGTTAACAACTTTTAAATAATCTTTAGAAATTTCTAACTCGTATAGCCCGCGCAACTCGTGATTTACAAACAGTTTGTTTTTGGAAAAATGAAAGAATCGACTCGAAATGTCAAATCCCTCGATTTTATTTCTATATCTCCATAACCCTGATTTATTTTCTAACACATGAAGCCCAGAATAGTTGCCTTGAAGGACTAAATTTGAATCTTTTATTTTTTTGAAATCCCACGTTCCATTAGCTTCAATAATTTTAGTTGCAACCTTTCCTTTTTTTATAATCATAGTTCCTAAATCATGACCACAAAAAAGCTGTCCATCAATTACTCTTAATGTCCATACTTGCCCACTGGTTCCTTCAATAAAATTGAAATCTCCAGAATTGTTTCTTGACTTTACAAAAAGACCTTGGTTGGTTCCCAAATACAAATCTCCTTTGTGAACAATAGAGGTGTAAACTGTTCCAATTTGTCCTTTCGCATCATTATATATTCGAAATCTGGAAGAAAGATTTATATGACTAATTCCAATATCCATACCTAACCAAAGGTTGCCTTTTTTATCTTCAAAAATTGAAAGTACAGTATTATTACTCAATCCTTTTTCATAATCCAAACTGTATTTTAACCGTCCATCACTAGTAATGTGCATTAGGCCATTGGATATCGTCCCTAAAATTAAACTTCCATCTTTTAACTGGGTTGAACTGTATATTGTTAATTCATCAAAGTCAATCCCCAAGTTTAAAACCCATGGTTTAACAACATTATTCTCTATAAAATAAAACCCATTGTCTGCTGTAATATAAAGTAAATTATTATCAATAGTAGAAATTCCAACCAACCTTGAGGAGTTTAGCTTTGGATGGTTGCTTACCGAAACCTCTCTGCCATTCACTATTTTATAAATACCATTATTCCTTTTTGCAAAGTATATAATACCATTGACATTAAAAATATTTAGAATTTCATGATTGGATTCAATAATTTTTGTTTCATTAGAAGCTCTATTTATCATATAAATTCTAGATAAGGATTGAAATAAAATCCAATCATCCAAAATTTCTATATTCCAAAATTGTTCTTCCTCTAAGATTGATAAATTTAACTTTTCAACTAAAGATTGATATCTAAGAATACCAAATTGATTGTGCTCCCAGAGACCAAAATCCATGTAGCTTCCACTATAAATTTTCATTCCATCTGCTTTGACAGAGCGAACTATAGAATTATTTGGCACAGAATATCGTCTCCATTTAGAGCCGTTAAACTCCAAAAGACCAGAGTTATTAGCAAAATACATTTTTTGATCTTCTGTTTGTGTTACACTCCAGTTTTGGTTTTCAGCACCGTAGATTTCGGGAGAAAAAGCCAGAACAGGAGGATGCTCTTGTGCATTTAAAAAAATTATGCAATGTAGAAGAAGTGTGATATTAAATAATCTCATTTTTGAGCAGATTATTATTTTAAAAGCTAAATAAAAAAAATTTACAAACGCAAAATACAAATTTTAGGCAATGTGTTCTTAAAATTTAACACTCAAAAACATACAATAAGAAAAATATGCCTATACAATACAGAAACTTATTTAGTTTACAATATATATGTTTAATGTTATTAAATCTAATTTAACTGATTGAAATAATAACAAATAGGTTGAGTTAAAAGAAATTATCAATATTGTTGTACATAATAATAGTGCAACATATTTTGTAATGAGTATTACATAATATTTTAAAATATTGTTTTGAAATTTGACCAAAAAAGGAAGTTAAATAAAAAAAACAATGGTAAAGTAAAAAAACACTGCCCGAAAGCAGTGTTTTCACCAAAAATTAACCAATTTAACTTTAAATAAGATATTTAAATTATGAAGTAAATATAAAATAGATTTATCGTCATTACAAGAGTCATGTAACAAACGGCCATTTGACGTAATAACCGGCCATCTGACGTAATATTCGGAAAAATTCACCCAAAAAAAACAAGCCTTTTTTTAAAATTTTGTGGAAATTTTAAGAACTTCTAATAGTAATACTATTATATTTGCTCCGCAATACTATGGAAAATTTAAATCTTCAAATAAAAATCAGCAGTACTTTTTATGTCAAAGATCCCGAATCTTCGGAACTTGGAAGGCAAATTATTTCCAAAAGTATTGAAATGATAAATGCGCTAGGATTTGAATCATTTACATTCAAAAAACTAGGAGATGCCATTGGCTCTAATGAAAGCTCCGTCTATCGTTATTTTTCCAATAAACATATGTTGTTGGTTTACCTTTTAAATTGGTATTGGAGTTGGATGGATTACAAAATTGTTTTACAAACCTCTAACCTAAATAATGCAAAAGACAAAATTAATAAAGCCGTAGAATTGCTAGTCGCTGATGTAAAACAAGACAGTGATTTTTCTTTTATTAATGAAATTTTACTACACAGAATTATCATTACAGAATCTTCTAAAATTTATCACAACAAAGATGTAGATAATGAAAATGAAAAAGGGTTTTATAAAACCTACAAACAAGTTGTTCAGCGCGTAAGCGATTTTATATTGGAATTTAATCTAAAATATAAATACCCTCACATGCTCGTATCGACTATAATTGAAGGCGCTCATCATCAACGTTATTTTGCAGAACACCTTCCATCACTAACAGATGTAGAAGAAGGTCAAAACAATATAGTTCGCTTTTATACCAACCTTGTTTATAAAACATTAAAGTAATGCTAAAGCTGTTTTCAAAGATCAACTTTTTTCGTGTTATTGTTTGTGGAATATTGGCAATAACCATTGGCTTTCAAGCGCTATCGCAAGCATTTGTATTAAACTTTGATATTGACTACAGTATAGAATGTAATGATACGTCTGACTCTAGCGAAACAGACATAATTGATGGAGAAGAAAACGAACAAGAAAAGCAATTAAAACAGCACTATTTTATAAGACCTAAATCAACATTTTTCTCTAAAAACTACACGTCCTATCAAATAAATAGACAACCTATTGTTAGTATTGATATTAATCTTCCACCTCCACAAGAAGATACTATTTAATTTCTCAGTAAGATAAAGCACTTCCCTCAAAACCATCGTGCTTTTGCGAAGCTCAATCAATTATTAATTCTTTCTTATTATGTATTATAGAAAGACTAACTTTTATTTAAAATGAATCATTTAAGTCCTTTTAAAAATTTAAAATCAGATGTCCCTGCAAGTATAGTTGTGTTTTTTGTAGCACTCCCCTTGTGTTTGGGAATAGCACTTGCGAGTGGCGCACCTTTATTTTCTGGCCTAATTGCTGGAATTATTGGTGGTATTGTTGTTGGCGCACTAAGTGGCTCTGCCATTGGTGTTAGTGGCCCTGCCGCAGGCTTAGCTGCTATTGTATTGGTAGCCATAAGCACTTTAGGAGGTTTTGAAAACTTTCTCTTGGCAGTTGTTCTTGGCGGAATTATTCAAGTTGCCTTTGGCATTCTTAAAGCAGGGGTTATTGGCTACTACTTCCCATCTTCTGTCATCAAAGGAATGCTTACGGGTATTGGGATAATCATTGTTATTAAACAAATTCCTTATTTCTTTGGTTATGACAAGACTCTTGCTGCAAATGCGAGTTTCACAGAAATGTTTAATTACATTAGCCCAGGAGCAACTCTTGTTGCTTGTGTTGGCTTAGCCATACTCATCATTTGGAATGTATGGTTATCAAAATTACATAAAGTATTTCAAATTGTTCAAGGTCCTTTAGTTGCCGTATCTGCTGGAATAATATATTATATTATGACGAAAGACAATAGCACATGGTCAATTGATCAGAGCATGCTAGTGAGTGTTCCTACACCAGAAAGTTTATCATCCTTTTTAGGACAATTCAGTTCTCCAAACTTTGATCAAATCACCAATCCACAAATTTGGATTACTGCGTTTACGATTGCCCTTGTTGCAAGTTTAGAAACCTTATTGTGTGTTGAAGCCACTGATAAATTAGATCCTAGAAAACGTGTAACACCTACCAATAGAGAGCTTATTGCTCAAGGTTCAGGAAATATTATTTCTGGACTCATTGGAGGGTTGCCCATAACACAGGTAATTGTACGGAGTTCTGCAAATATTCAATCAGGAGGTCGTACCAAAGCTTCGGCTATTATTCATGGATTTTTACTTCTAATTTCAGTTTTAATTATCCCTACATTACTCAACAAAATCCCATTAGCTGTTTTAGCAGCAGTGCTATTTATTGTAGGTTATAAACTAGCAAAACCAGCTTTATTTATTACTATCTACAAGCAAGGCTGGAAACAATTTGTTCCCTTTATTGTAACTGTTTTAGGAATTATATTTACAGATCTACTAGTAGGAATCGGATTAGGATTAGCCGTAGGAATTATTGTAGTCCTATTTAAGAGCTACCAAAATTCACACTTTCTTCACATAGAAGATAAAAGTAATGGTGCACAAAAACTAAAAATGACACTAGCAGAAGAAGTAACTTTTATTAATAAAGGTGCTATTCTGAATGAGCTGGAGCACATCGCCGCCGACACCAAATTAGAAATTGATGTGCGAAAAACACGATTTTTAGATTATGATATTATTGAAATTTTAGATGATTTTTCGTTAAAAGCTAAGAACCGAAATATTAATATCACATTAATTTCTGAAAGAGGAACAGTTGCCAACCCAGAAAGCTTTTCAGATTTTTTCAAATTACAACCTAAAGTTTAAGATAAATTAAAATAACTCAAAACATAAAACAATGAACGCACACACAAAAGATACACAAGATCAAATGACACCTCAACTCGCAAAAAATGCATTGGTTGATGGAAACGAACGTTTTGTTCAAGGTCAACAAATAGATCGAAACCTTATGACACAAGTTGACCAAACAAGCACTGGACAATTTCCATTTGCTACTGTACTAAGCTGTATTGATTCTAGAGTCTCATCTGAACTTATTTTTGACCAAGGCATCGGCGACATATTTAGTGTAAGAATTGCTGGAAATTTTGTCAACGAAGATATTCTTGGAAGCATGGAATTTGCATGTAAATTAGCAGGTACAAAACTAGTTGTTGTGTTAGGACACACGGCTTGTGGTGCTGTAAAAGGCGCATGTGATCATGCCCGTCTTGGCAACCTTACAACTTTAATCAACAAAATTGAACCTGCTGTTGAAGCAGTAACTGAGCCACAAGACGAAAGTTTAAGAAATTCGGCTAATATCGATTTTGTCAATGAAGTAGCAAAAAAGAATGTTTACATGACTATTGATAATATTCGTAAATCAAGTCAAGTCCTGAAAGATATGGAAGACGCCGGCGAGATTGAAATCGTTGGTGGAATGTATGACATCAAAACTGGTAAAGTCACATTTTATTAATTCATGAAAATCAAATTTATATTTAGCATTGGCCTCCTTTTTTGGGGGTCAATGTTTTTATCGGCTCAAAATGATACAGGCAATTGGCTCATGTATTTTGGTACAAATAAAATCAGTGAGAATTTTAGTATTCACTCTGAAGCACAGTACCGAAATCATACCATTAGCCCAACCAATATTGAACAACTTTTGCTTCGAACTGGATTGAATTATCATTTTAAACCCAACACTTTGGCAACGTTTGGATATGCACATATTGGAAACTATGTTTATGAATCTGAACAAAAAAGCCCAGAAGTTGAAGAACACCGAATTTGGCAACAATTTTTGACCACTAACACCATAGGTCGCGTCAAATTTGAACATCGATATCGAGTGGAAGAACGCTTTATTGAAGATGAATTTAAAATGCGCTTTCGATACCGATTAATGGTTTTTTTTCCTCTTAACAAACAAAAAATTGAAACAGGGACATTGTACTTAGGTATTTATGACGAATTATTTATCAATGATAAACGCAGCTTTTTTGATCGCAACAGACTCTATGGAGGGTTGGGGTATCAGTATGCAAGTAATATCCACTTTCAAGTGGGGTTACTGCGTCAAGAAGTACAAACCACTGCTAAAACATTTTTGCAGTTCGGCTTAATTTATAATACAAATTTAAGAAATACTAAAGATTAGTTACAATTTGGAAACTTGGCCTTGATTTTATCTAAGGCCAAGTTATCTATGCCTCCAATATGCGTGTGATAATGTCGTGTTTCACATTGGTAAGTTCCATCTTGAACCTGAGCGCCAATTATTTGATAAGCCTCTCTAAATGTCGCTCCATTTTGCACTAATGAGTTGATACTATCTACAGTAAACAAATACTTATATTTTTCATCTTTCAAATCAACAGATTTGACTTCAACTTGTTGTAATCCATAATCAAAAACAGACAATACTGTTTTTAGCGTTTCAAATGCAGAAATCATTGGGGATTTCAATAACTGAAAATCGCGATGATAACCACTCGGCAAATTATTAGTCATCAGTTGTATTTGAGATGATAAACCTTGTAAATTATTGCATTTTCCACGAATCAATTCAAATACATCCGGGTTTTTTTTGTGAGGCATAATACTACTACCAGTAGTAAGATTTTCTGGAAAGCTGATAAAATCTAAATTCTGACTCATATACAAGCAAATATCCATTGCAAACTTAGAAAGTGTAAATGCTAAATTTCCTAAGGCAGAAGCTACAATTTGTTCATTTTTGCCTCGCATCATTTGAGCAGCAACTACATTATATTTTAAATCTGAAAAGTTCAGTAAATTAGTAGTCATTTCGCGGTCAATTGGAAAAGAGCTCCCATAACCAGCAGCAGAACCTAATGGATTTTGGTCTACAATTTTTTGTGCAGATTGAAGCATAATAACATCATCAATCAACGCTTCAGCATAAGCAGAAAACCAAAGTCCAAATGACGATGGCATCGCAACTTGAAGATGTGTATACCCTGGCAATAATTCTGATTTGTGCTGTTCTGCTAAATTCAACAATGTATCAAATAAGGCTCTAACTTGCTTTTGAAGAGCCATCAAATTGTCTTTATAATACAATTGCAAAGCCACCAAAACTTGATCATTTCTTGATCGTGCAGTATGAATTTTTTTTCCTGCGTCTCCTAAACGCTGAGTTAATTCAAACTCTATTTTAGAATGAACATCTTCAAAATCATCTTCAATCTTAAAGGTTTTGTTCTCAACTTCATTTTGTAAATGTTGAATAGATTGTTCAATTTGCAGTAATTCATTGTGATCCAGAATTCCTATTTTGACCAGCATTTTTGCATGTGCCAAAGAAGCCTGCAAATCATACTTAGCGATATACAAATCAATTTCACGATCGTCTCCTATCGTAAATGCTTCGATAGTTTTATCAATAGAAAAG
>CBFIIL010000007.1:0-52469 GCA_965662485.1 Flavobacteriaceae bacterium
TGACAGTAAATAATAAATAAATACAAAACAATGAGTAATCAACTAAAAGTGCCAACAATGGCCGAATTTCATGCACAAGGAATATCTCCTGATGTCTTGTTTTGGGTAGGATGCGCAGGAAGCTTTGATGATAGAGCAAAAAAAATCACGAAAGCTTTTGTACGTATTCTTCACAAAGCAAATGTGAAATTTGCCGTACTTGGTGCCGAAGAAAGTTGTACCGGCGACCCCGCAAAACGTGCTGGGAATGAGTTTTTATTTCAAATGCAAGCCCTAACAAATATTGAAGTTTTAAATGCTTATGAAATAAAAAAAATTGTTACCGCATGCCCTCATTGTTTTAACACCTTAAAAAATGAATATCCATCTATAGGTGGAACATATGAAGTCGTTCACCATACACAGTTTTTGAAAAGTCTATTGGACGAAGGACGACTTACGATCGAAGGTGGCCAATTCAAAGGCAAACGCATAACGTTTCATGATCCATGCTATTTGGGACGGGCAAATAATGTCTATGAGGCTCCAAGAGAACTTATAAAAAAACTTGATGCGGAGTTGGTAGAAATGAAAAATTGTCGAAAAAAAGGATTGTGTTGTGGTGCAGGTGGAGCTCAAATGTTTAAAGAAGCTGAAACTGGCAACAAAGAAATAAATATTGAACGTACAGAGCAAGCCATTGAGGTTAAACCAGAAATTATAGCGGCTGGATGTCCATTTTGTAATACGATGATGACCGACGGTGTGAAAAATAAAGTCGAAGGACAAATTGAAGTCATGGACATAGCTGAGCTTATTGCAAACGCAGAAGATTTATAAAGAAATGTTAGTCAATTTTAAAGAACTTCCAGACAGCTCAAGAGTATGGATATACCAGTGCAATCGTTCGCTCTCTGATGTTGAATACAACGAAATTTTTCAAAAAATTTCTGAATTTATTACTTCATGGACCGCTCATGGTAAAGATCTCAATGCTGGTTTTGAAATTAAATATAAACGTTTTATAATCATAGGAATGGATCAAAATTTACAAACCGCTACAGGCTGTTCTATTGATGCATCAGTTCATTTTATTCAAACATTGGAAAAAGAGTATTCAGTAAATTTGATGGACAAAATGAATGTCTCATATAAACAAGGTGATTTTGTGGCATACAAACCCTTAAAAGATTTTAAAACAATGGCTAAAAATAGAGCTGTATCCAAAAAGACAATTGTTTTCAACAACTTAGTGCAAAACAAAGCAGAGTACTTGGAACACTGGGAAGTCCCTGCCGAAGAAAGCTGGCATAGTCGTTTTTTCTAATGGATTTCAAATCGAACAGCAACTTCAGTCTCTACCTTTATTTTTGAAAATTCAATATCTATAGGAGTTTCAAGTGTTTTTTCCACAGCATAATCTGCTCTTGCCATCACTTGCATATTGTTGTAATAAGGTCTGCTGAAAAATTTATCATTAATATATATTGCTTTTCCAAGTTGTTGATTTAGAGGAGCTGTAAGTGATTCGGCTTGTGCCTTTGCTTTTAAAATGGCTTTAGATTTTAGGTTTAACTTTAAGGATTCAATTTTTGAGTATGATGTTTTAATTAAACGGACATTTGAAATCCCTTCATCTTCCAATCCAATTAGAACGTTTCCGGCGGTTATGGCGTCATATACTTCCAAAGTATAGGACTTAGATTTTAAAACATTTTTACGTTTTAAAAAGTATTTTCTGTAGTTGCTTGCTAGGTTATCAAGCTTTAATTGTTTTTTCAAATCTATCCCTAAACTTTCTAAAACAGCAGCCACTTTTCGTTCTTGTTTTTCCAAGGAAGTTCTGTTGCGATCTTCTCCCTCATGAATATATATGGACAAATAAATTTGATCTGGGGTAACAATGGTATCTACCTTTGTGGTAGTTTCCAAATAAGGTTGATCAATAAAGTTTTTTGTTTGAGCGAAATTAACTCCATAAAATGTGATGCTTAGTAGAAATACAATTTTTTTCATAATGTTGATTTTAAAAATTATATCGAAACAACATGTATGCCAAAGGATTATAAATTTTAAATAAATCATTCTATTTATTCAATTATAACAGCTTTATTTATTGAAAAATCTTGCAAAAAATAGTAATTTGGCATAGTATTTACTTGTTATTAGGTAAACTCCATTTATGCGACACTTATTTATTTTATTATGGCTTTCTTCAATTTCGTTGTTTGCTCAATCTCCTTTGATTTTTTCCGATAGTTTGGCTCAAAAACAGTGGGTTGATAGTCTTTACAACACTATGAGTTTGAAAGAAAAGGTAGGTCAACTCTTTATGGTTCAGGCGTTTTCTGATGAAAAAAAACTTCAAAAACCCAAACTTCTAGAGCTTATAAAAAAACAACATATTGGAGGTATTATATATTCTAATGGAGGTCCTGTACGTCAGGCCAAATTGGATAACGAATTACAGGCCGCTTCCAAAATCCCTCTATTGGTGGGTATGGATGCAGAGTGGGGACTCAGTATGCGGCTCGATTCAACTTATGCTTTTCCATGGAATATGACTTTGGGTGCTATCAAAGATTTGAATTTAATTAAAAAAACAGGTCAATATATTGGAGAACACTGCAAACGTATGGGTGTTCATTTCAATTTTGCACCTGTTGTTGATATTAATACAAACCCCAAAAACCCCATTATTGGTAACCGTTCTTTTGGAGAAGATAAACTTAACGTGACACAAAAAGCACTAGCATTTATGCAGGGCATACAAAGTACAGGAGTTTTGGCCAATGCTAAACATTTCCTAGGTCATGGCGATACCGATAAAGATTCTCACAAAACTTTACCTACAATAAATTTTGATAAAAAGCGGATAGAAGAAGTAGAATTATTTCCATATAATAAACTGATTGCTAATGGATTATCTAGTGTAATGGTTGCCCATTTGAATGTGCCAAGTTTGGAGTCAAGATCAAATTTTCCATCTTCATTATCAAAACCTATTATAACAGACCTTTTAAAATCAAAGCTTAATTTTGAGGGTTTAATTTTTACAGATGCCTTAGATATGAAAGGCGTTTCAAATTTTAGTAATCCTGGCGAAATAGATTATCAAGCCTTTATGGCAGGGAATGATGTTTTGCTGATGTCCGAAAACGTTGAAATAGGAATGGAAAAAATTATGCTATCGTATCATTCAGGACTTATTTCTGAGGAACGTTTGGAACACTCTGTAAAAAAGATTTTGATGGCCAAATACAAAGTTGGTCTTAACAATTACAAACCTATAGAAACTAAAAATTTGGTTGCCGATTTAAATCGTTCCAAAGATGATATTTTGTATTCAAAATTGATGCAAAATGCGATTACTGTGGTAAAAAACAGCAATTCCACACTTCCAATAAGGGATTTGGAGCTGAAGAATATAGCTTATGTTGAAATGGGAGACAGCTCTGGAGAAGTTTTCCTAAAAACATTAAAAAAGTACACCAAAATAACTCATGTAGTTGACAATAATTTAGATGGGCTTATTCGAAAATTAAAGCAATTTAATTTAGTGATTATTGGATTTCATAAATCAAACTCAACGCCTTGGAAGTCCTACAAGTTTACAAATAAAGAGCTCGTATGGTTGCAAGAAATAGCCAGGACCAACGAAGTTGTTTTGAATGTATTTTCAAAGCCATATACTTTGGATGCTATAAAGTCATTTTTAAATTTTGAAAGTGTTGTTGTAGGCTATCAAAACAGTAGAGTAGCACAAGAACTAACCGCTCAAATACTATTTGGTGCACTCGCTGCAAAAGGAAAACTACCTGTAAGTCTTTCAAATTCTATGTACAAAGTTGGGCATGGTTTTGAAACTTCCAAAATCGATAGACTTTCTTATGGACATCCTGAAAGTGTTGGAATGAGTAGCTTAAAACTTTCAAAGCTCGATTCTGTTGCCAATTTTGCAATTGAGGATGAAATGACACCTGGAATTCAATTGCTTGTCGCCAGAAAAGGAAAGGTGATTTACAACAAGAATTTTGGGTATCACACCTATTCCAAACAACGCAAAGTATCTTTTGAAGATTTATATGACGTAGCTTCACTCACCAAAATTTTAGTTACGCTACCCTTACTTATGGAGTTGGTAGAACATGGTTCTGTGAATTTAGATGACCGATTGGGAGACCTATTACCCAAATACAAAACAACGAATAAATCAGATATTACACTTAAAGAAATGCTGTCGCATTTTGCACGTCTAAAACCTTGGATTCCTTTTTATAAATCAACTTTGGATTCTATTACTAATACCCCTATCTCAAAGTTTTTTAGTTCTAAAAAATCAAAAAAATATCCCATTCAAATTTCACAAAATTCATTTCTGAGAAAAGATGTAACTGACACAATTCATCACCATTTAATTAAATCTGAACTTTTGGAAGAAAAGAAATACCGCTACAGCGATTTACCCTACTACTTTCTTAAAGATTATATAGAATCTTATTATGATGTTTCACTAGACGCACTCATTCAGCAACGATTTTATAATGCTATTGGTGCAAACTTTTCAACGTATAATCCTTTAGAAAAATTTGATAAATCTCAATTAATTCCTACAGAAAAAGATACATATTTTAGATTTGAAACTGTTCATGGCTATGTACATGATATGGGTGCTGCAATGCAAAATGGAGTAGGCGGTCATGCAGGGCTATTCAGCAACGCTAATGATGTGGCCAAACTAATGCAAATATATCTTCAATACGGATATTATGGCGGTACACATTTTTTGAAATCAGAAACAATTAATGCGTTCAATACTTGCTACTTTTGTGAAGAAGAAAATCGCCGAGGGGTTGGATTTGATAAGCCTCAACTTGAAGACGAAGGCCCTACTTGTGGGTGTATCTCTATGACAAGTTTTGGGCATTCTGGTTTTACTGGCACCTATGCTTGGGCCGATCCAGAAGAAGAAATTATTTATGTATTTTTGTCAAACAGAACATTCCCCGATTCCAAAAACAACCGCTTATTAAAAGAAAATATTCGAACAGAAATACAGCGCCTGATTTACAAGGCCATAGTGGACTAAAATGAAAATTGGAATTGTATGTTATCCTACCTTTGGCGGTAGTGGTGTAGTCGCCACTGAGCTTGGATTGGAATTGTCTAAAAAAGGCCATGAGGTCCATTTTATTACCTACAGTCAGCCTGTTCGTTTAGAGTTATTAGGCGCTAATGTCCATTTTCATGAAGTTCATGTTCCAAACTATCCATTATTTCATTACCAACCCTACGAATTGGCCTTATCTAGTAAAATTGTAGATATGGTAAAAGCACATCAAATTGACGTATTGCATGTACATTATGCCATTCCTCATGCCTATGCAGGCTATATGGCCAAAAAAATGTTACATGAAGAAGGCATTGATCTTCCAATTGTAACAACCCTTCATGGTACAGATATTACCCTTGTTGGTAGTCATCCCTTTTATAAAACTGCTGTTACGTTTAGCATCAATAAATCAGATGCTGTAACGTCTGTTTCCCAAAGTTTAAAAGAAGACACACAGCGACTATTCAATACTAAAAAAGATATTACAGTAATTCCCAATTTTATTGATTTAGACAAACACAAGCCGACGAACAAAAACTGTCAACGAAATCTATTGGCCATGCCTGATGAACGAGTTATCGCTCATATCAGTAATTTTCGATCTGTAAAATGCATTCCTGATGTGATTCATATTTTTCATGCAATTCAAAAAGAAATTCCATCGAAATTAATGATGATCGGAGAAGGTCCCGAACGCGAAAAAGCAGAACAACTTTGTGTGGAGCTTAATATTGAAAATAAGGTTGTTTTTTTGGGTAATAGCAATGAGGTCAATAAAATTTTGTGTTTTAGCGATTTATTTCTTTTACCCTCACAAACCGAAAGTTTTGGACTATCTGCTTTGGAAGCTATGGCTTCTGGGGTTCCCGTTGTTTCTAGCAATTCGGGTGGATTGCCAGAAGTAAACATCAATGGTGTTTCTGGATTTTTGAGTCCTGTTGGAGATATCAAAAGTATGTCTCAAAATGCCATTCATATTTTAAAAAATCCAAATGATTTAGAAACCTTTAAAAAAGGCGCAAAATCCACAGCATCAAAGTTTGATATTCATCAAATCGTTCCTTCCTACGAAAAAGTTTATAAAACTGCTCTAAAAAATTGTATCTCAATTTAGTGTCTACTAGAGTTTGTTTTATTAATTTTACCAACACTGAAAATTATTGGATATAAATGGCTGGAAATTCTTTTGGTAACGTATTTAAATTAACAACTTTTGGAGAGTCACACGGAGTGGCTATTGGTGGTGTCATCGACGGATGTCCTGCAGGGATTTCTATTGATTTTGATGCAGTTCAGCAGGAAATGGATCGCAGAAAACCTGGACAATCAAAAATTGTAACTCAACGAAAAGAACCTGATACTGTTGAGTTTTTATCAGGTATTTTTGAAGGCATAACTACGGGAACCCCCATTGGCTTTATCATCAAAAACGCTAATCAAAAATCTAAGGACTACAGTCATATTAAAGATGTATTTCGTCCTAGTCACGCCGATTTTACCTATAATAAAAAATACGGTCAACGCGACTACAGAGGTGGAGGACGTAGCTCGGCACGAGAAACCGCATGTAGGGTTGTTGCTGGTGCAATAGCCAAACAATTTTTAAGTACGATCGAAATTAATGCCTATACATCTGCTGTTGGCGATATTTCTTTAGATAAAAATTATCAGGAATTAGATTTTTCTAAAACTGAATCCAACCCAGTGCGTTGTCCAGATCCTATTTTAGCTGAACAAATGATTGAAAAAATCAAGGCTATTCGTAAAGAAGGCGATACCATAGGAGGAACTGTATCTTGTGTCATAAAAAATGTTCCTGTAGGTCTAGGCGAGCCCGTATTTGACCGACTCCATGCACAATTAGGAAAAGCCATGCTTTCGATTAATGCTGTAAAAGGTTTTGAATATGGTTCAGGTTTTGAAGGCGTAAAAATGAAAGGTAGCGCACATAATGATGTGTTTAACAACGATGGCTCAACCAAAACCAACCGTTCTGGTGGTATTCAAGGTGGAATTAGCAACGGAATGGATATTTATTTTAATGTGGCGTTTAAACCTGTAGCCACAGTCATGCAAGCCCAAGAAACCATCGACAAAAACGGAAATACTGTTGAAATGCATGGAAAAGGGCGTCATGATCCATGCGTCGTACCGCGTGCTGTTCCCATTGTGGAAGCGATGGCGGCATTAGTTATTGCGGATTTTATGTTGCTCAATCGACTTTCTAAACTCTAAATTTTATGAAATCTATAGCCCTACATTGGAAAATACTAATAGGAATGCTCCTAGGTATTGTCTTTGGCTTTATCATGCTTCAAGTTCAAGGCGGTGCAGCATTCATTACTGCTTGGTTAAAACCTTTAGGTACAATTTTTGTTAAACTCCTAAAACTTATTGCTGTACCTCTTATTTTGGCGTCCTTAATTAAAGGAATTTCGGACTTAAAAGATATCTCTAAATTTGCATCCATTGGCATAAAAACCATAGTAATTTATGTATTAACCACAGTGATTGCCATTAGCATTGGACTGACGTTAGTTAATATTTTTAATCCTGGTGATGGGGTTTCAGACGCAACCATTTCAAAGCTTACAGAAACTTATGCCAACAATAGTAGTGTTCAGGGTAAAATTGCTGAAGCGACTCGCCAACAACAGAGCGGACCATTAGACTTTGTGGTCGATATGATTCCCGAAAATGCTTTTTCTGCCCTCAGCAATAACAAACTCATGCTTCAAGTCATCTTTTTGGCTATATTTTTAGGAATTTCATTGTTATTAATTGGTGAAAAAAGTGCTAAACCTCTAAAAGATGTTTTTGATTCTTTAAACGATGTTGTTCTTAAAATGGTCGACCTAATCATGCTTACTGCACCCTATGCGGTCTTTGCACTATTGGCCAATGTGGTGGTGTCTTCTGGAGATCCAGAGCTGTTGTATGCGCTTTTATTTTATGCCTTAGTAGTGGTTGGCGGATTGTTACTGATGGTATCTTTCTATTTGATTGTGGTCGCTGTTGTGGTAAAAAAGAATCCGTTTTGGTTTTTAAAACAAATTAGTCCGGCGCAATTATTGGCGTTTTCCACCAGCAGTAGTGCAGCAACACTGCCTATAACCATGGAACGTGTTGAAGAACATGTGGGCGTGGATAAAGAAGTGTCCAGTTTTGTATTGCCTGTAGGGGCAACGATTAATATGGACGGAACGAGTTTATATCAAGCGGTAGCGGCAGTTTTTATAGCGCAAGCGCTAAACTTTGATTTGTCGTTTACCGACCAACTGATGATTGTCCTAACGGCCTTATTGGCTTCCATTGGAAGTGCTGCAGTCCCTGGTGCTGGAATGGTCATGTTGGTGATTGTTTTGGAATCTGTTGGATTTCCTGCCGATAAACTCGCTATAGGATTGGCGCTTATTTTTGCCGTAGATCGTCCATTGGACATGTGCCGAACGGTGATTAATGTTACCGGCGATGCTACAGTATCTACACTAATTGCAAAATTGGAAGGTAAACTCCATACCCCAAAACCCAAAGATTGGAACGACCATTGGGAAGAGGTGAAGTGATTTTGGTTAGCCAAAAGGCTGAATTTAGCCCAACGGTCTAGTATAAGAATAGTAGCGGATTTTCACACGCTTATTTTTCGGTTAAACACAGACCTTTTTTATATTTATTTACTTTCGTTTTAGCGATTAAACCGCTATTATATTTATACATTGTTGTAAGTAGTTGTTACTTCAATTCTTTTAGTAGGGTATTCGCTGCAAGCTTGCCCAATTCATTTGATGCTAAAGGGCTCGAACCTGTAATTAATTTCCTGTCTAGACAGACTGTTTTATCCATTTTAGTATTCATTAAATTAACACCTAGGCTTTTTAGTTTTTCACTCAATCCATAGGGCATTTTTCCGGGTAAATATCCAAACATTGGTGTTTTATTATCTACTGAATCAGGAAATACAGCCATGTTGTAACCTTCGTAAAGAAAATTTTGATTGTTTAGAGTAGTCGCTAAAAATGCACCTGGTCCATGGCAAAGGCTAATGGTAAATAAATTATTTTCGTGTGTCCATCTAAGTATTTTTCCAACATTTTCGTCTTCAGGAATACCAATCATAGCTCCGTGTCCACCAGGTACAAAAACTGCTGCATATGAATCTGGTTGGCTAAAGGAGGAGTTAATAAAGTCCGAAAGTTTAAGTGGTTTGTCAAAGCCAGACTTGAGTTCGTTGTAGATTGCCTGAACATACTCATCTTTTTCTGGGAAAGCCCACATCTCGAATACTACAGGCTTTCCAGTTGGAGTAGCAATTTCAAATTCAAATCCTGCGTTTTTTAAATGAAGCATAGGTAATAAAGCTTCTACTGGGTGATTTCCTGTGGAGAAGAATTTACCGTTTTTCATTTTTAAATTCTTTTCTTCTGTGAAAATGACTAGAATTTTAGATTTTTTTCCTTGGTATTTTTGATAAGAGATATTTTCAAAATCTGTTTTGTCTGATACTCCCATTTTTAAAGCCATTTTGGATGGACTGTATGATCCGTCTGATTCCAATTTAGGTGCTAATCCTAATAATTTTTTAAACATAACTTTTTTTTAAATTACTTACAACGGTTAATATAAGAATAGTAAGGGATTAAAATTAACGAAATTTTCGGACTTGTACTTAGCCAAATCTTTGATTTGGTATTTTACCTTTTTACTATTCTAAATGACAAATCAAAGATTTGGCGGACTTTCTTAATATGCACCAACTTTGGGTCTGACACTTAACCCTTATTATTTTTATACTTTGTTGGCAACTGTTTTTGTTTTTTTATTCATTTTTCTTATCCAATATGCTATTATTAATCCTCCAACAATTCCAGGAATAAACCAACCATAAAAACTTGGAAAAAATTCATTCACTACTACAAATGCAGTTGTTGCTGAAATGTAACCGCCTAACATTTTTCCTAAATGTAATTTCAACCATCCTTTTCTTAATCGTTCAGGATTTTTGAATAATATTAAATCTCTCACAGAAAATATTATTCCAACAATTGCAAAAACAACAAGAATTATATTTATACTTTTTGTTAGTATAATTGGTAGTGAAATCATTGAAATTCCAGTCGTAATCATAATAATTGATATTAATTTGTCAATTTTCAAATCAGGACTTTTTCTTTTAAAATTCAAAGCTCTATTTCCTGTTAAAACAAAATATAGACTAAAAATTCCGACTGCGAATAAAAAGGGACTTTCATGATTGGGCAAAACAGCAACTATCATAGCTATTATTCCAGATAATATCATAGAATAGAAAAAAATCAACCCAGATTTTCTGTGAATATTTTTCCCTTTTTTGGCAATTATTGAAACGAAACCTGCAAGCAAAGCAAAACCACCAAATGCAGCGTGAATATATATTAATATTTGTATCGTTTTTTCCATTTTTCAGTTGTATTTAATGATTCAAAATTCAAACAATAAATTCATTCAGTTTATTTTATTTACTCAATTGTTGTTTTTCAGTTATGAGTTGTCGAATAGTTGCCAACTATGTAAATATACGCATTGCGTATATCCAACTTTTACTAAGTTTCGTATATCAATTTTAGGGGTGTTTTGCTATGTTCTTGTAAATCAATACAATAACTTATTTTTATTAAGTATATCGATTTTCAAAAAGCGAAACATATACACTTCCCTATTTGATTAGACATAGAAAAATCTAAAAAGTCACATATTTTGGAAACTTTTTTTAATTTTTTTGGTGTTGTGGTTGGAAAAAAGGGAAAGGGAAGATGTTTTTAATCCAAAAATCTAGACTTTAAATCCTCAGACGGCACCATACATTGCTCTTGATGGCCAAACCATCGGTAGCGGTTTTTGGCTACAAAACTGTAAAAACTATTTCTTAAAAATTTTGGGAGGAGATAGCCCACCAAAAAGAGCTTGTGCCATCCTCCTAAAACTTTGCACAGTTCCAATACGGCATCACTCTTTTTGTAAAGTGTTTTTTTATTGTAAAAAAGGAGGCTCTCTAAATTTTTAATCTCCTCTGGAGGTAGTATTTTTTTGGCATATTGCCCTTGTAGTGAAGTGAACTTTAAGACCTTTTTTTTATCGTATTTAAGGAGGTATTGTACGCTATGTTGACACAAATTACAAACACCATCAAAAAATACAACCATGGCTTTATTTCTTTGGTTTTACAAACTCTAAACGTTCCAGGCTCACCGTTGTTGTAAACAATCCATAATTGACAATCGCTTTGCCTTTTTCAATTTTGTCTATAGTCCCAATGG
Organism: Flavobacteriaceae bacterium; assembly: GCA_965662485.1. GTDB lineage: Bacteria > Bacteroidota > Bacteroidia > Flavobacteriales > Flavobacteriaceae > UBA3537. The sequence goes on from CBFIIL010000007.1 coordinate 11,386, forward strand.
CTCTACCATCGTCCATACGGACACTTTCGCTAACTTTAAAAGTATGTTTAGGTTTTGGGGGTGCTTGGGCGGCTTTGGCTTTGGCAGATTTTTTCTCTTTTCGGATTTTGGCGACCTTTTGTTCTACTTCTTTTAGGATGCGATTTTCCTCCTTGAGCTTGGCTCTTTTTTGTTTGTTGGAAAGCTTTTCTTTTTTGGAATTTTCGATTTGAACCAGCTTAAACAATTCCGCCATAAGTTCCCGTTTGCGTTTGTTTTGTTGGAATTTATCGCCTAAATCTTGAATTTTTTTACCCAAATAAATCAGCCGTTGGTTGCTGTCATAGAGTTCTTGATAGCTTTGCAATTTTTGTTGTGCTTTTTGGTTGGTTGTTTCCAGTTTTTCGGCTTCAAGTCCTTTTTTAACCTCATTTTGTTTTAGTGCCCGTTCTGTTTTTTCTAATTTAGAACGTTCTTTTTGGAGTTTAGCGATGGTCTTGTCAAAACGAATTTTACCGCGTTCTATTTTCTTTTTAGAACGATTGATTAAACTGTAGGGAATACCATTTTTTTGCGCCACTTCAAACGTAAATGAACTTCCAGCTTGACCAATTACCAGTTTGAAAATAGGTAAAAGTGTTTTTTCATCAAACAACATGTTCGCATTTTGAATATGAGGTAATTCGTTAGCCAACAGTTTTAAATTGCTATAGTGTGTGGTGATGATACCAAAGGCTTCTCGTTCATAAAAAACCTCCAAAAAAGTTTCAGCCAAAGCCCCGCCAAGTTCTGGATCACTTCCTGTTCCAAATTCATCAATTAGAAACAAGGTTTGTTTGGTGCATTTTTTTAGAAAATTATTCATTTGTTTGAGACGGTAACTGTAGGTACTCAAATGATTTTCAATGGATTGGTTATCGCCGATATCACTTAAAATGGTTTCAAAAAAACACATTTTGGAACGTTCATGAACAGGGATTAATAACCCCGATTGCATCATCACTTGTAGCAATCCAACCGTTTTTAGAGTTATACTTTTTCCTCCAGCATTGGGGCCAGAAATCACAATAATTCTGCTATCGGTAGCCATTTGAATGGTTTGAGGGAAGGTTTTTTTCTTTTCTTCTTTATTGGCCACCAAAAGCAAAGGGTGATAGGCGTCTCTTAAAAACAATTCTTGTATTTCACTGATTTGAGGTCGGATGGCGTTAATTGATTTACCATATTTGGCCTTGGAGTAAAGCACGTCCATTAGCGTCAAATAATCCTGATATTGCTCCAAAAGGGGCTTAAATCCTCTAACAAAGTTCGTCAATTCAAGAAGTATGCGTTTAACTTCTTCGGTTTCTTCAAACTCCAAATTGTTTAAATCACGCTGGTAGCCTTGTGTAGTGTCAGGTTCTATATAGACAATACTTCCTGTTTTACTAGCCCCTAAAATACTCCCTTTTACTTTTCGGCGATACATGGCCTTGACGGCCAAAACACGCCTATTTTCCATCACAGTTTCACGAATTTCATCCAAATAATCTGCGCTGTTGTAATGGCTAAGCGCTGCATTAAAACTCGTATTTATCTTTGTTCGTACAGATTGTATGGATTTTCTTAAACTATAAAGTGTTTCTGAGGCATCATTTCGAATTTCACCATGCTTATCAATAATACTGTTGATCTGATCAGAAATTAAAGATGTTTTTTCAAGTTGTTCCGAACGTTCAAAAAGAAGGGGGTAATATTCCTGAAATTTTTTGAAAAACTTCAAAAGTACATTGGTGGTAATGGACAGCGATGCAATTTTTCGAAATTGTTCAACCTCCAAAAAATTATTTTCAATTCTCAATAGTTTTAATTCTTCTGTGATCGCATCAAAACCATGATTTGGAATGCGGTTTTCATTTTCAAAAGATGATATAAATTCATGTGTCAAGTCCAACATATGAACCGCATCTTTTTGATTTTCATAAGGATTAAGCTGTTGAACTTTGGCTTTTCCAAGTTGAGTAACAGAAAATGCTGCAATATGTGCAACCACCGCATCAAATTCTAAATCGTCTAAGGTCTTTTGAGAAATTTTTATCATACTCCAAAATCGAATACAAATTTAGGTATTAATGTTTAGAATATCCTTTAAATTTGTTTTCTTAGCATTTATTTAAGACCCCAAAAGGATGTAAACTATGCGCAATATACACGACAGTTGGAAACCCATTTTAACTCCAGAGTTTAAAACCCCTTACTTTTTGGATTTAGTAGATTTTGTAAAAAAAGAATATGAAAGTAAGGCGTGCTACCCTCCAAAAGAACAAGTGTTTAATGCTTTTACTTTATGTGCTTTATCAGATTTAAAAGTTGTAATTATTGGTCAAGACCCCTATCATGGCGTAGGCCAAGCCAACGGATTATCGTTTTCAGTCAATGATGGTATAACACACCCGCCATCATTAGTTAATATTTTCAAAGAATTACAAACGGATTTGGGAATTCCCTATCCAAAAAGTGGTGATTTGAGTTCTTGGGCTTCTCAAGGAGTTTTGCTCTTAAATGCAACCTTAACGGTTAGAGCAGCAGAGGCGGGGAGTCATCAAAAAAAGGGTTGGGAACAGTTTACAGATTATGTAATTAAAGCAATTTCTAGCGAAAATTCTGATGTTGTTTTTATGCTTTGGGGAGGCTTTGCGCGAAAAAAGGCAAAACTTATAAATACAAAGAAGCATTTGATTTTAGAAAGTGGTCATCCTTCGCCACTGAGTGCAAATCGAGGATATTGGTTTGGAAATCAGCATTTTAGTAAATGCAATACATTTTTGAAATCAAAACGTAAATCCCCCATAAATTGGCAATTAGATTGATTTGACCAATTCAGAATAGGGTAGTTTAAAATCTATGATATCCAAAGCCATCAATTGATGTTGCACTGCTTCAATTGTGTTATCATTAATATTTTTTTGCGACCATTCTGTACTATTTAACCACGCTTGTACATCTTTTTGCTTTTGTCCATAGCGTTTGGAAATAATTTGATCTATTTCTGGAATGGATTTAAAGTCTTCTGTAATTCCGTTGATGATTTCCAAAACTGAGCGCAATACATCAGAGTCGTTTTTGATAAATTCATTTCTAGCTGCAATCACAAAACAAGGCCAGGGTGTAGGGCATTCCCCAATACGTCTAAAAGTTTTGTTATCGACAAGTGGTTTTGTGGTAAATTTTTCCCACATAAAATAATCAGCTTCGCCATCTGTTAATGCACGTACACCACCTTCAAGATTTTTAACAATTTTAAATTTCAAATCATGTTCGGTATCCCAGCTCAATTGTTGTGCATTAATATAGGCCATTAAATGCGATCCAGAGCCTTTTCGACTTATCGCAGCATTTTTGTTTTTCAGCTCTGAGAGTTCTAGGTATGGCGATGTTTCAGCCACATGAATACCCCAAATTAACGGCGATTGTACAAAAGTTTGCACAATTTTACTTTGGTTGCTGTCTGTAATTGCTTTTACAATACCTTCGGTAAGTACAACAGCCAAATCTATGGTGTTGTTTTCCAAAGCCTGAACCATTTCTCCTGTTCCTCCATGGCAGTCTGTCCATCGTAAATTAATACCTCTGCTTCTAAATGCTTTGCTTTTCAAACCTAAATACCAAGCATAGTTAAAATGTTCTGGCACACCACCAATCCTAACCTCTTTCATTAACAAGTTAATTTTTTTAAAGTGTATTTAATCAATTGATCCACAGTTTGTTCAGGAGTTTTACTGAATGTTCCATTAGCTCTGTTAGCTAAAATGGCATTCATAGAGCATGCTTGGTGTCCCAATAATTTTGACAACCCATAAATCGCCGATGTTTCCATTTCAAAATTGGTAATTCTCAAGTCTTCAAAACGAAATGATTGCAATTTATCTTTAAAAACGTTGTCTTTTGGTTCCAATCGCAATATTCTACCTTGAGGGCCATAAAACCCTCCGCAAGTGGCGGTTATTCCATATTGAATATTGTTGCTTAAAAGTTGAGTTTCAAGCGATTTTGAATTTTGAACAACAACAGGTTTCCCACGTTCAGAATCCCAACCGGTGTGTTTGCAAAACGCAGTTTCAATAGCTGGATTTTGAATCTTTTTTATTTTATATGATTGCAATAAACCATTGATGTCTATTGCATAAGAACTTAACAAAAAAGAGTCTACAGGGATATCAGGTTGAAGCGCTCCAGAAGTACCAATACGTACAATCTTTAAAGATGTCAAATCAGGTTTTATAGTTCGAGTTTCAAAGTCAATATTGACTAATGCATCCAATTCATTTAAAACAATATCAATATTATCAGAACCAATCCCCGTAGAAATTACAGAAATTTGCTGGTTATGATACACTCCAGTGTGGGTTTTAAATTCTCGTTTTTGAATTTTAAATTCTATCGTATCAAAATAGCGCGACACATGGTCTACACGGTCAGGATCGCCAACAGTAATTATGATTGGCGCTAGGTGTTCTGGTCTCAAATTGAGATGATAAATACTTCCGTCTGGATTTAATATTAATTCAGATGTTTTGATGCTCATACATTTCAGTTTATCCTCCAACACGTTTGACATGAAATCCTAAATCTTTTAGAAATTCCATGATTTTATCTCTGTAATCCCCTTGAATGATAATGCTTTCTTTTTTGAAACTTCCTCCCACACTAAATTCTTTTTTCAATTTAGAAGTTAAAGTTTTGAAATCAGAATCCGCACCAGTATATCCCTCAATAATGGTAATGGGTTTACCTTTGCGCTTTTCATATTTACAAACCAGTGGGGAGTCCTGCATCCATAAACCATGTTTTTTTTCGGAATTGTTTTGTACTTCGGTTTCTTTATGATCGGGGAAAAGATTTTGGAGTTGGTCTCTTAAGTCCATTATTTTTTGGTTAACCCTAATTCTTTTAGGCGTTGATTTAAAAACTCACCTGCAGTGATATCTTCAAATTGTTTTGGATTTTTTTCATCAATACAACTTTCTAAAACATCTAATTTCATAGCACTAATAGGATGCATAAAAAATGGGATAGAGTAGCGTGATGTGCTCCATAATTCTCGAGGCGGATTTATAACTCTATGGATGGTTGATTTTAGTTTGTTATTCGTATGACGAGAAAGCATATCACCTACATTTATCATTAATTCATCCTCTTCTGCAATGGCGTCAACCCAATCTCCATTGTGGTTTTGTACTTGAAGTCCTCGACCTTGAGCCCCCATCAAAAGTGTGATTAAATTGATATCGCCATGAGCAGCAGCACGCACTGCTTTTTCAGGTTCTTGTGTTATAGGAGGATAGTGTATAGGCCTCAAAATACTATTACCATTATGGATAAGTTCATCAAAATATGTTTCTTCCAGTTCTAAATACAATGCCAATGCTCGTAAAACATATTTGGCTGTTTTTTCTAACATTTTGTAGGTTTCTTTTCCTATGCTATTAAATTCAGGAAGTTCTTTGACTTCTACATTTGAATGATATTCGTCCTCTAATTCAGGGTTATTTTCTACATACTGACCAAAGTGCCAAAACTCTTTCAAATCACCTTCTTTACGTCCTTTTGCACTTTCTTTACCAAAAGAAACATAACCGCGTTGTCCTCCAATTCCTGGAACTTCATATTGTTGTTTCTTTTCTAAAGGCATATCAAAAAACTTTTTCACTTCGCCGTATAAAGAGTTTACTAACGAATCGTCAAGAAAATGACCTTTAAGTGCTACAAATCCAATGGTCTCATAGGCATGTCCAATTTCAGATACAAATTTTTGTTTTTGTTGTAAATCTTTGGACAAAAATTCTTGAAGGTTTACACTAGGGATTTTATTCATAATCAATACAATACTTTATACAAATATATGAAATCAATAAGTTATTTTGTTGTGTTTTAAAATTTGATGTGTTAGTTCATATTTATTTTTTACATTTGACTAAAACGTTTTCGAAATTCTTTGAAGTCCATTTTTTCATATTCACTATTTAAAGTTTCTAAAAAGATACAGAAACAGCTCTATTTCAATATGCTCAAATCGCGTATGATTGAAGAAAAAATGTTGATTCTTTTGCGTCAAGGAAAAATTTCCAAGTGGTTTTCAGGAATCGGTCAAGAAGCCATTTCTGTTGGGGTTACAATGGCATTGCAAAATGATGAGTATATTCTTCCAATGCATCGAAATTTAGGTGTTTTTATCACAAGAAAAATTCCTTTACAGCGTCTTTTTTCTCAGTGGCAAGGAAAGTCAAATGGTTTTACCAAGGGTCGTGATCGTTCTTTTCATTTTGGAACACAGGAGTATAAAATAGTGGGAATGATATCGCACTTAGGACCACAGCTTGGAGTTGCTGACGGTATTGCGTTATCTCATATTTTAAGAAATGAAGACAAACTAACTGCCGTTTTTTCTGGAGAAGGGGGTACTAGTGAGGGGGATTTTCATGAAGCCCTCAATGTGGCCTCTGTGTGGAATCTACCTGTACTGTTTTGTATTGAAAACAACGGATATGGATTATCCACGCCAACAGATGAACAATATAAATGCAAGCATATTGCTGATCGGGGAAAAGGTTATGGAATGGAATCTCATATCATTGAAGGTAACAATGTTTTGGAAGTGTATTCAAAAGTCAATAAAATAGCCAAAAGCGTTCGAAAAAATCCTCGTCCAGTTCTATTAGAATTTAAAACCTTTCGCCGCCGTGGCCACGAGGAAGCGAGTGGTACAAAATATGTCCCAAAAGATTTAATGACTTTTTGGGAAGCAAAAGACCCTATTTCCAATTTTGAAGAATTTTTACTAAAACAAGATGTTTTATCCGCATCAAAAATAAAAGAGTTAAAAGCAGAAATTTCAAATGAAATTCAAAATGGTTTGGACTCAGCTTTTGCCGAAAAAGCTATCGTTGCAGATTTAAAAACAGAACTTAATGATGTTTACAAAACTTTTGATTACCAAGAGATTAAGCCAAACAACTCTTTAAAAGAACTTCGCTTCGTAGATGCCATTTCTGAAGGACTAAAACAATCGATGGAACAACACGAGGACCTTATTATTATGGGTCAAGACATTGCCGAATATGGAGGTGTTTTTAAAATTACAGACGGTTTTGTCGAACAATTTGGCAAAGCCCGTGTTCGTAATACACCCATATGTGAATCTGCTATTGTTGAAGTCGCAATGGGTTTGTCTATCGCTGGCATAAAATCTGTGGTTGAGTTACAATTTGCCGATTTTGTAAGCTCAGGTTTCAATCCCATTGTTAATTATTTAGCCAAATCACACTATCGCTGGGGGCAAGAGGCTAATATTGTTCTCCGAATGCCTTGTGGTGCAGGTGTTGGAGCAGGGCCTTTTCATTCACAAACTAATGAAGCTTGGTTTACAAAGACTCCTGGGTTAAAAGTAGTATATCCTGCGTTTCCTTTTGATGCCAAAGGACTTTTAGCCACAGCAATTGAAGATCCAAACCCAGTTTTATTTTTTGAACATAAAGCCCTTTACAGAAGCACAAGACAAAACATTCCAACAGCGTACTACACTTTACCTCTTGGGAAAGCAGCTCTACTTAATGAAGGTAATGATGTTACAATTGTTTCATACGGAGCTGCAGTACATTGGGCCCTTGAAACTCTAGATAATAATCCTAGTATTTCTGCTGATTTGATTGATTTGCGTTCACTTCAACCTCTGGATATGGATTGTGTTTTGAATTCTGTCAAAAAAACAAGTCGTGTGATTATTCTTCAAGAAGATTCTATTTTTGGTGGTATTGCGAGTGATATCTCTGCACAAATTATGGAACAAGCATTTGAATATCTAGATGCACCAGTGCAGCGTATAGGGAGTTTAAATACCCCAATTCCATTTGCAAGTTCGCTAGAACAGCAGTATCTTGCAAAGCGTAATTTTGAGACTGCACTCAATACGCTTTTGGACTATTAAATGGACTGTTTAGAACTTTTTTTTAATGCTTTTTTGGGTACTGTAAAATGGACATGGCGTTCCATAATCTTTGATGTACCATGGCACCGCAATTACTTTTGGGGCCTCATTGCGATTTCTATTTTAGTTTTTGCACTTGAAATTGTGTTTCCTTGGCGAAAAGAACAAAAAATTCTTCGAAAAGACTTTTGGTTGGATGGTTTTTATATGTTTTTCAACTTTTTCATTTTTAGCATTTTTATAAGTGGTTTTTACAAATGTATTTCTAAGCTCTCAAGTGACATGCTCGGCCTAAAAATGACAAGCCTTTCTATTATAGATTTATCTAATTTCTCACCGATAGTTCAATTGCTGATCTTTTTTGTGGTGTTGGATTTTGTACAGTGGTTTACACATACATTATTACATCGTTACGACTTTTTATGGAAATTTCATAAGGTACACCACTCTGTTAAAGAGATGGGTTTTGCAGCACACTTACGTTATCACTGGATGGAAAATATTTTGTATAAACCTCTAAAAGTCTTAGCGTTAATGTTTTTGGGTGGTTTTCAGCCCGAACAAGCTTTTGTAGTGCATTTTTTGGCAATTGCTATCGGTCATCTAAATCATGCCAATATTAAATTGGACTATGGTCCGTTGAAGTACATTTTTAATAACCCCATTATGCACTTGTATCACCATGCCCACACCCTTCCTGAACCCTTCAAAAATGGGGCAAATTTTGCCATCAGTTTAAGCGTATGGGATTATGTTTTTAAAACAAATTATGTTCCAAAACCAGATAAAAATTTACGTCTTGGCTATAGCGATGATATCAAAATGCCTCAAAACTTTTTAGGACAGCTGGGTTATGGTTTTCGAAAAGAAGATTGATTTATTCGCTTTTTGAAGCCATAAAATTAACAATCAATGCAGTAATCATTTTACCGACATTAAAATCCTTTTTTTTGGGATTTAACTTTGGTGCTGCTTCACATATATGGAGATAGATTGCATTTGAATTTTTACCTAAATCAAACACAAATTGTGCTGCTTTTGTATTATTAAATCCAATAGGGGTCATGGCGCTACTGGGACAATGGGCTATAGCATCACAATCGACTTCTAGTCCATAGGGTTGTTTGCTTATAAAATTTTGTCCTTTTTCTAGAGCTTTTCTAAATGAAATTTCTTGTCTAACGTCAATGCTTTCAAAAGAAATATAGTCTATATCTTCATTATTTTCAATGCTGTTATAAATAGATTCAGAAGTATAACTTTCATGTACTCCAAAAATAAAATAACGTTTCAAAAATCCTTCATCCATGGCGTAACTAAATCCATTTCCACTGTGTCGGCCTTCCAATGCTCTAAAATCGGTGTGTGCATCAAAATTTATGGTGTTTACTTTACTTTTTAAAGCCAATGCACAGCCTTTAATCAAGCCATACGCATTGTTGTGCCCACCGCCAATGGCGATAGGTATTTTTCCATTTTTTTTAACCAAATGTACCAAATGGGTAACTTCATTATCTATTGTGTTTACTTTTTTTCGGAGCTTTTTTTCAATCTTATCATCACTCATTTTGAAATCTATTTTATCGAAATCAAAATGCCCTAAAATAAGAAGATGATTGGCGTTTGTAAAACGATTAGATTGGATATTTAAAATCGTTTTTAGTACCGAATTCCAAGCATTTTTTGTTCCAGGCTTCCCAAAGTTTGCACGTACACCTATATCTTCTGAAATGCCAAAAAGAACGAACTTAGCGGATGATTTTTCAAGTTGATTATCGATAGATGTTTTGGAGTCTCCAAATGAAACATCTTCAAAAAATTTTGTTTCACCTTCTCGTTTTTGAACTAGCGTTTTTGCTTTTTTGGACGTTAAAATTTTAAAATGTTTCATCTTGTAGTTCTTAAAAGAAATTACCCTCAAGCATCACTTTTTCCACAGGATGATTTCCAAATTCATATGGAATTTGGTGGTAGGAATCCATTTTTTTGGTCAAAATAAGATTGGCTTTTTTTCCAACAGAAATACTGCCGTAATGTTCAGAAATTCCCATTGCATAAGCACCATTGATGGTAGCGGCATTAATGGCTTCTTCGGGTGTCATTTTCATTTTGATACAAGCCAAACTCACCACAAAATTCATATTTCCACTTGGTGCAGAACCAGGGTTGTAATCACTAGCTAAAGCTAGTGCTAAACCTTCGTTTATAAGTTTTCGTGCAGGGGTATAGGGAATGCCTAAGAAAAAGGAACAGCCTGGCAAAGCAACAGGCATAGTTTCAGAGTTTTTAAGCGCTTCAATATCACTGTAAGAAAGCTCTTCCAAATGATCTACAGACAGGGCATTGTGTTGTACACCAAGAGCGACACCACCAAATGAATTAAATTGGTTCACATGAATTTTTGGTTGTAAGTCGTATGTTTTTGCTGCAGATAAAATTTGATTGGTTTCATCGAGATCGAAATATCCTTTTTCACAAAATACATCGACAAAATCCGCTAAATTCTCTTGACTGATTTTTGGAAGCATCTCATTGATTATTAAGTCAATATAACCTGATTTATTAGTTTTAAATTCTTCTGGAACAGCATGAGCCCCCAAAAATGTAGCTTTAATTTTTAGATTTGTCTCTTGCTTAATACGTTGAACAACTCGAAGCATTTTTAGTTCCGCATCGGCCGTTAGTCCATATCCTGATTTAATTTCTAAAGCTCCAGTTCCTAATTCTATGAGATTTTGAATTCGTGCCATCGACTGTTCAAAAAGATCATCTTCAGAAGCGTTTTGAAGACTTTTGGCAGAGTTTAAAATACCTCCACCACGTTGAGCAATGTCTTCGTAACTCAATCCATTTATACGATCTACAAACTCTTGACTGCGATTTCCAGCATAGACCACGTGAGAATGACTATCGCACCAACAAGGTAAAACCAATCGGTCGGTAGCATCAATGAGTTCATCATTGTTTTGCGTTTTATAATCCGTCATTGAACCAAAATCAACAATATAATCATCTTGTATTGCCAAGAATGCATTGTCTATTTTTGGAAGGGTTTTCATCGCTTCTCCAGCCACCTTTTTTGGGCAATCTGAGCGCACTTGAAGCAGCTCTCGAATATTGATAAAAACTTTACGCATTGTTTTAATTTAACCCTCCAGTCATTTCTTCGGGTTTAACCCAAGCATCATATTCTTCTGCAGTAACATAGCCCAAATTGATGGCTTCCTCGCGAAGTGTTGTACCGTTTTTGTGTGCGGTATTGGCAATCTCGGCAGCTTTGTAATATCCAATTTTTGTATTTAATGCAGTAACGAGCATCAGTGAATTGTTGAGTAATGCTTCAATAACTTTATGATTTGGTTCTATACCAGAAGCACAATGTTTTTCAAAACTTAAACAAGCATCTCCAATCAGTTGCGCCGATTGTAACAAGTTGGCGGCTAACATGGGTTTAAAGACATTTAACTCATAATGTCCTTGAGTAGCACCAACAGTTACAGCCACATCGTTCCCCATGACTTGCGCACATACCATGGTCAATGCTTCACATTGGGTGGGGTTCACTTTTCCAGGCATAATTGAGCTTCCGGGTTCGTTGGCAGGAATAATAATTTCTCCAATTCCAGAACGTGGTCCAGAGGCCATCATTCGAATATCATTAGCAATTTTATTGAGTGCAACGGCTAATTGTTTTAATGCACCATGCGATTCTACAATAGCATCATGCGCGGCAAGAGCTTCAAATTTATTTTTAGCAGTAACAAATGGAAGACCAGTAAATTCTGCAATATATTTCGCGACCAACACATCATATCCTTTTGGCGTATTAAGACCTGTGCCTACTGCCGTTCCACCCAAAGCCAGTTCGCTAAGATGTTCTAATGTATTTTTTAGTGCTTTAAGTCCATGGTCTAGCTGAGAAACATAACCTGAAAATTCTTGTCCCAAGGTCAGAGGAGTTGCATCCATAAGGTGCGTCCGTCCAATTTTTACAACCTCTTTAAAATCTATAGATTTTTGGTGTAAAGTATTTCGAAGTTGTTCTACACCTGGGATTGTAACTTCTATAATTTTTTTATACCCTGCAATATGCATTCCTGTTGGGAATGTATCATTAGACGATTGTGATTTATTCACATCATCATTGGGTTGAATGGTTTTTTCGCCTTCGCCAATAGTGTTTCCAACCAATTGATGCGCTCTGTTGGCAATAACCTCATTGAGATTCATATTGCTTTGTGTTCCTGAGCCTGTTTGCCAAATGACCAGTGGAAATTGGTCGTTGTGTTTTCCGTCTAAAATTTCATCACAAACTTGAGCAATTAAATTTCGTTTTTCTTCAGACAAAACTCCTAATTCATGATTGGCAAAAGCCGCTGCTTTTTTAAGATAAGCAAACCCATAGACTACTTCTAGTGGCATAGACCCAGCAGCTCCAATTTTAAAATTATTTCGAGAGCGCTCCGTCTGTGCGCCCCAGAGTTTATCAGCAGGGACTTGAACCTCACCCATGGTATCTTTTTCTGTTCTGAATTTCATACAAATGGCTATTAATATTACAAATTTAGGTGTTTTTAAAGAATAAGAACTAAAAAAGCCATCAAAACATTATTAGATGTCTTCAGTTTTTGGATAAAATTATTACTTTTGGAGTCCCTAAATCTAATAAAATGAACTACAAATTTTTTGCTCTACTAGCCACACTATCTATTTTTATTCTGTCTTGTCTTGACACCAAAAAAACTTCTCAAACACAAAATCCTAAACGTGTATTTAAGGGTAACGTCGTTATTGGACATGAAGCTCATAGTTTTAGCCCATGCAATAGTCAAAAAGTATATTGGATTAATGGAAATCAAAAATTTGAGCATTTAGACTCATTATATCAAAAATTTCGATACCCAACGGCCTATTCGCCTGTTTATGTTGAAATGACTGCAACGTTGGATACGGTTTCTGAGCGCATTGGCTTTGCCGAAGATTTTGATGGTTATGTTTTATTAGATTCTATTCTTAAAGTTGAAATGTTAGAGCCTTACAATGATTGTCACAAACTTTTGTCAAATACAACTGATCAAACTTTTGCAGCAGAACAAGTATCGTTTAATGTTTATAATTTTGAATTTGGAAACTATACACATACCACGGTAACGCCATTAGGATTTAGAATTTCTAAGGACTATTTAAAACACACTGTTTTGGGACATTTAGAAAGTGTTCAAACAGCTGATTTAGACAACAATGGTTTTCAAGAATTATATGTTATTTATGATACGCCAAATGAAGATTTATCGGCAAAGCTTTGGATATTAAACAACGATGCCAATGATTTTGTTAATACGGTCTATATTCCAAAATTTAAGAACAAAATAGGGTATCAAGGTCATGATAGATTTACATTTTATCCCAACTATTTAAAACGAGAATTCCCTCTTTACAACGATGATGACAAAGATAAAAGGCCAACTGCAGGAACATGGGTAATTCACTATGGGTTGGAACACAAGGAAGATGGAATAACTCTTGTTGAACTTCCTGGCGCACATTGGCAGGGCGGTATTGATTGGAATTTAAATCATTCAGAAATAGATTCAAATACAAAGCGGCAATGCTTTGAATATTATGACAAAAACAATGGAAAAGTTGTTTCTCAATTAGAACTTCGTATTAATAACAACCAATTTGAAGGTCTTTATGGCTGGGATGATGGCGAAACCGATAGCTCTTATGGTATTTTAAAACATGGAATAGTTGACGGTCATTTGTATTGGGTGGAGTATCATTACAATACAGAAGGTCAGGACATGGTACAAGAAGTTGTTTTTAAGAAAATACAACAGGGGTATCTTCAAGGGTTTGGAGAGCTATATGAAAACAATGGGGTCTATAGAATTGACCGAAGCAAAGAAATTGATTTTGCAACAGGGCTATTTTTTAGGAAGACTGATTGCCCTTAAAAAAACTGTTAATAATTTTAAATATTTACGTTGTAAAACACCAAATGTTGCCCTATATTTGCACTAAGTTTATTTGAAAAAAACATATTATGTTCGAATTTGATCAGTATTTAGGATTTTTAGCATTTATGACCATCCTCACCATAGGTTTTTGGTTGATGATTTTTTTACTCACTTTTGCCATTCCGTACTGGTTATTTGGCTCAGCTTTTGAAACGTTTAAAGAAAAACGTGCTGCTAAAAAAGCCAAATTAAAAGATTAATTTAAGGTCTTAAAATATTATAAAATCCAAACCGAAAGGTTTGGATTTTTTTTGCTATAAAATTTCAAAAATCTTTTCTTTTGGGCGGCCCACTATAGCCTTGTTGCCATAGACCACAATAGGGCGTTCTATTAGCTTTGGATGGTCTATCATCGCTTGAATAAGTTCGTCGTTAGAAAGTGTTTTTCCTTTGTAATTGGATTTCCAAATGGCTTCATTTTGGCGTACCAATTCTAGCGGAGAAATACCAAGTTTTTCAATAATCATTTTTAACTCATCAAAAGCTAAAGGTTTGTCTAAATATTTTATAATTTCAAACTCTTTTCCGTGTTCTTCAAGCGCTTGAACACCCAAACGAGACTTGCTACAGCGAGGGTTGTGGTATATTGTTATCATAGGGTTTGTGGTTTATCATCATTTTGGCCCATCATCATCAGATAGGATTTTAAAAAGGGCATTAAATCGCCATTCATTACAGCATCAACATTGCCAGTTTCATGAGCAGTACGAACATCTTTTACCAGTTTGTAGGGATGCATCACATAGTTACGAATTTGACTGCCCCATTCAATCTTCATTTTACCCGCTTCAATATCATCACGTTGTGCCATTTGTTTTTTAAGTTCAATTTCATACAACTGCGATTTTAGCATTTGCATAGCACGGGCACGGTTGTCATGCTGTGAACGGGTTTCTGAGCATGAAATTTGAATGCCCGTTGGTTTATGAGTGAGTTGCACTTTAGTTTCCACTTTATTGACATTTTGTCCGCCTGCACCACTGGAACGTGCTGTGGTAATTTCGATATCGGCTGGGTTAACCTCAATTTCAATAGTATCATCTACAAGGGGATACACATAAACAGAGGCAAAACTTGTATGTCGTTTAGCATTACTATCAAAAGGGGAGATGCGTACCAAACGATGCACACCATTTTCGCCTTTAAGCCAACCAAAAGCAAAGTCGCCTTCAAATTGTAGTGTTACGGATTTTATACCTGCCACGTCACCATCTTGAAGGTTGAGTTCTTTGATTTTAAACCCATTTTTTTCGGCGTACATGATATACATCCGCATCAGCATGCTTGCCCAATCGCAACTTTCTGTACCGCCAGCACCAGCCGTAATTTGAAGGACTGCACTAAGGGCATCGCCTTCTTCAGAAAGCATATTTTTAAATTCTAAATCTTCAATATGCTGCGTCGTTGTTTGAAAAAGATTTTCGACTTCAACAATGTCAGCTTCGCCTTCTTTATAAAAATCATAAAGAACTTCTAAATCTTCAATTTGTTCTTGTGCTTTCTCGTAGTCTTTAATCCATTTCTTGTTAACACGTATGGATTTCATAAGCGTCTCAGCGGCTTTTGGGTTGTTCCAAAAATCTGGAGCGTATGTTTTTTCTTCATCATTTTGAAGAGAAATGCGTTTGGCATCTAAGTCAAAGATACCTCCTTAACGCGCCAAGGCGTTCCAAAAGATCTTTTATTTGATCGTGGGTTATCATAAATTTATTTTGACTTACAAAAATAGAATTTATAGCACAGAAAGAAAATAATATGTAGATTTACGTTCAAATTTTTTTCCATGCAGATTGATTTACGAAGTGACACAGTAACAAATCCAACGCCGGGAATGATGGAAGCTATGCAAAATGCCAAACTTGGTGACGATGTATATGCCGAAGATCCTACAGTCAATGCCTTGCAAGTGCGTTTAGCTAAAATGTTTTGCAAAGATAAAGCGCTATTTTTCCCCACCGGAACCATGGCCAATCAAGCGGCCATAAAATTGCATACGCAACCAGGTGAGCAGGTGATTTGTGATAAATATGCACATATTTATAATTATGAAGGTGGCGGCGCATCTTTCAATAGTGGGGTGTCTTGCAAATTAGTAGACGGCCAAAGAGGTATGATGACTGCCCAACAAGTCATGGAAGCAATTAATCCTCCTGATTTTTATCATAGCCCTTTAACAACTTTAGTCGCTTTGGAGAACACCACCAACAAAGGAGGTGGCGCCTGTTGGGATTTTCAAGAGATAAAAAAGATTAAATCTGTTTGTGAAACCCATAATTTAGGATTGCATCTGGATGGTGCTCGACTTTGGAATGCCTTGGAAGCTACAAACGAAACCCCCGAACAATATGGTGCTGTTTTTGAAACTATTTCAGTGTGTTTGAGTAAAGGCTTAGGGTGCCCAATTGGCTCTGTTTTGATTGGCAATGAGGAGATTATGGAAAAAGCGTTGCGTGTTCGAAAAATGCTTGGAGGTGGTATGCGACAAGTGGGTGTACTGGCAGCAGCCGGATTATATGCTTTGGACCATCACAGGGCACGTTTGGCTGATGATCATATCAAAGCAAAAGCGATTGGTGAAACACTTCAAAAATCAGATTATGTTGCTGAGGTTCAGCCCATTGAAACTAATATTGTAATTTTTGAATTGGCTGCACATATTAATCCAGAAACTTTTATGAATAGCCTTAAATCCAAAAACATATTGATTAGTAATATGGGTGGTGGAAAGCTACGTATGGTTACCCACCTTGATTATACAGATGATATGCACGAAAAACTTCTTGAAACTTTAGTGAGAATTTCGTAATTTTTTTATTTTTACATTATCCTGAATTTATTTACCATGAGAACTATTTTTTATTCATTTTATATTTTTTTTCTAATTCTATCTTGTAAACAAAACGCAAGTCAATCCACTATGACAAATTCTATTGAAACTCCAAAACCAAAGCAAATCCATAAAGAGCTATTCAAACACGATGATGTGAGAATTGATGAGTTTTACTGGTTAAATGACAGAGAAAATCCTGAAGTTATTGACTATTTGAATCAAGAAAATAAGTATTATGAGGCCAAAACTGCTCATACCAAAGAGTTTCAGGAAGATTTGTTCCAAGAGATGAAATCAAGAATCAAAGAAGATGATAGCTCTTTGCCTTACAAATATAACGGCTATTGGTATATCACCAAGTATGAAAAGGGAAAAGATTACCCTATTTATACTCGTAAAAAAGAATCTTTAGACGCAAAAGAAGAATTGCTTTTCGATTGTAATGTTATGGCCGAAGGACATTCGTATTTTAATTTAAGAAGTATTAATGTGAGCCCAAACAATTCATTGGTTGCTTTTGCTCTTGACACCATTGGTCGAAGACAATATACTTTGCATATAAAGGATTTAAAAACAAATACAATTTTAGAAGATAAAGTTGATAACTGCACAGGAAGTAGCACTTGGGCCAACGACAATATGACGTTGTTTTATACGCTGAAAAACGAAACGACATTACGCTCAGAAGCTATTTACAAACATAAACTTGGAACAAATTCGAATGATGACCAATTAGTTTATGAAGAAAAAGATGACACCTTTGGCGTTGGAGTTTATAAGACAAAATCAAAAAAATATTTAGTCATTTCGAGTTATAGTACGCTAACGACCGAATACCAAATTTTGAATGCCAATACACCAGATAAAAAGTTTAAAGTATTTCAGCCTCGTACACGTGGATTGGAATATTCAATTTCACACTTTAACGATTCTTTTTATGTGCTTTCTAATGCCGATGACGCTCAAAATTTTAAATTGTCTAAAACATCTGAAAACAACACCGAAAAGCGTTACTGGAAAGATGTTATTCCTCATAGAAAAGATGTTTTATTGGAAGGTATAGATATATTTAAAGACTTTTTGGTAGTTTCCGAGAGAAAAAATGGGCTAAATCAAATCAAAATTGAACGCTGGGATGGATCTAACAGTTATTATTTGCCTTTTGATAGTGAAACCTACACAGCGTATACGACTACAAATATTGATTTTAATACTGACGTTTTACGCTATGGCTATCAGTCCATGACAACACCTTCATCTGTGATTGATTTTAACATGGTTACAAAAGAGAAAACCATTAAAAAAGAGCAAGAAGTTTTGGGAGGAAAATTTAAAAAGGAAAACTATGTTTCTGAACGTCTATGGGCAACAGCAACAGACGGAACAAAAATTCCTATCTCATTAGTGCGTCATAAGGATACCCAAAAAAGTACTGAAACACCACTGCTTTTGTACGCCTATGGGTCTTATGGAGCAACAATAGATCCTTATTTTTCGACAGTACGTTTGAGTTTGTTAGATCGTGGATTTATTTATGCCATTGCACACATTAGAGGTGGTCAATACCTTGGTCGTCAATGGTACGAGGATGGAAAATTATTAAAAAAGAAAAATACATTTACAGATTTTATTGACTGTTCAAAATATCTCATAAAAGAGGGATACACTTCTGCCAAGCATCATTACGCAATGGGAGGAAGCGCAGGAGGATTACTAATGGGAGCAGTGGTTAATATGGCGCCAGAATATTATAATGGTGTAGTTGCCGCAGTTCCTTTTGTTGATGTTATCACAACCATGTTGGACGATAGTATACCGCTCACAACTGGCGAATATGATGAATGGGGGAATCCCAATGATAAAACATATTACGATTATATGAAGTCGTATTCTCCCTATGATAATGTAATTAATCAGCAATACCCAAATATGCTAATTACTGCTGGGCTTCATGATTCTCAAGTACAATATTGGGAGCCTGCAAAATGGATAGCTAGGTTGCGACTTCAACCTAAAAACACATCAAATCTGTTCTTAAAAACCAATATGGATGCCGGTCATGGGGGTGCATCAGGACGTTTTGAAGCAATCAAAGAGGTTGCTTCCGAATACTCTTTTTTACTAGATCTAGAATCTGTAACTAATTAAAATTTGAAAAAAATGCTTATTTTTGTAGTCTAAACTAATTGTATGCCATTAGACCAAGAATCTAAAATTTATAATAATGTTTTGGAACTTGTGGGAAATACACCACTTGTAAAACTTAATCTTATTACAAAAAACTTTCCTGGAACTTACATTGCAAAGTTAGAGGCTTTCAATCCTGGGCAGTCTTCCAAAGATCGTATTGCATTGCACATCATTGAACAAGCCGAAAGAAAAGGTATTTTGAAGCCTGGCGATACAATTATTGAAACAACATCCGGAAATACAGGTTTTAGTATAGCAATGGTGAGTATTATCAAAGGTTATGATTGTATTTTAGCGGTGAGTTCAAAATCTTCTCCTGATAAGGTTGATATGCTCAAAAGTATGGGTGCAAAAGTGTATGTTTGTCCAGCAAATGTAAAGGCAGACGACCCCCGTTCATATTATGAAGTTGCAAAACGTTTACATGAAGAAATTGAAGGATCAGTTTATATCAATCAATATTTTAATGCCTTAAATACTGAAGCACATTTTAAAACAACAGGTCCAGAGATTTGGAAGCAAACCAACGGAAAAATCACACATTTAGTAGCGTGTAGTGGAACAGGAGGGACAATATCTGGAACAGCTCAGTATCTTAAATCTCAAAATCCAGATATTAAAATAATAGGCGTAGATGCCTACGGGTCTGTTTTAAAAAAATATCACGAAACACGTGAATTTGATACCAATGAAATTTATCCATATCGCATTGAAGGATTAGGAAAAAATTTAATTCCAACCGCAACCGATTTTGATGCCATTGATGATTTTATAAAAGTTACAGACGAAGACAGTGCACATACTGCACGTGAATTGGCCCATACCGAAGGTATTTTTGGAGGCTACACTTCTGGAGCTGTTGTACAAGCTGTAAAGCAATTGCAAAAACAGTCTGTTTTTGATGAATCTGACGTTGTAGTTATGATTTTTCCAGATCATGGCTCGCGCTATATGAGTAAGGTTTTTAACGATAAATGGATGGAAGATCAAGGGTTCATGGACGAAACACTCAAGCCCTCTAACAAGTCCATTGAGTACGTCAAATAGCCCATTTATTTTTATTGCCCCAACTTTATTTTCTACGGAGCTTTATAATTTTAAAAATCATTATGTTTTGAGTATTTTATTGCATAATTTTGAAAACTAAACCAACAAAAAACTTAGATGAGAGATTTATTTGAGAAGATATACAAAGACAAAGGGCCACTAGGGAAGTGGGCAAGTCAAGCAGAGGGGTATTTTGTATTTCCAAAGTTAGAAGGACAGATTTCTAATCGAATGAAATTTCAAGGAAAAGATGTCATTACTTGGAGTATAAACGATTATTTGGGTCTTGCCAATCATCCAGAAGTGCGTAAGGTTGATGCCAACGCTTCTAGCGAGTATGGTTCTGCCTATCCAATGGGTGCTCGAATGATGTCTGGACATACAGAATTACACGAGCAATTGCAACAAGAATTAGCAGCATTTGTAAATAAAGAAGCAGCTTATGTTTTAAACTTTGGTTACCAAGGCATTATGTCAACAATTGACGCCCTTGTAGGTAAGGATGATATCATTGTTTACGATGTTGATGCTCATGCATGTATCATTGATGGTGTGCGTTTACACATGGGAAAACGCTTTACATATAAGCACAATGACATTGAAAGTTTAGAAAAAAACTTGGAACGTGCTACTAAAATGGCAGAGCAAACAGGTGGTGGTATTCTTGTAATATCAGAAGGTGTCTTTGGTATGCGCGGAGAACAAGGTCGACTCAAAGAAATTGCAGCCTTGAAGAAAAAATTTAATTTCCGTTTTCTTGTCGATGATGCACATGGTTTTGGAACATTAGGAGCAACAGGTGCAGGAGCAGGCGAGGAGCAAGGCGTTCAAAACGATATAGATGTATATTTTGCAACTTTCGCAAAATCTATGGCGAGTACTGGTGCATTTATTGCTGCGGATCAAGAAATTATAGATTATTTAAAATATAATTTACGCTCACAAATGTTTGCAAAATCATTGCAAATGCAATTGGTTAAAGGTGCTCTTAAGCGTTTAGACATGATTAGAACTATGCCCGAGCTTAAACAAAATCTTTGGAAAATTGTTGATGCGCTTCAATCTGGCCTTAAGGAGCGAGGGTTTGATATTGGAACAACTCAAAGTTGCGTTACTCCAGTTTACCTCAAAGGAAGTATTCCTGAAGCAATGGCATTAGTGAAAGATTTACGAGAAAATTATGGTATTTTTTGTTCAATTGTTGTGTATCCTGTTATTCCTAAAGGATTAATTCTATTACGAATGATACCAACAGCAATGCATACACTAGAAGACGTTGAAGAAACCCTTCATGCATTTTCTAGCATTAGAGAACGACTAAATTCCGGACTTTACAAAAGACTTTCTGCTGCAGTATCTGCAGCCATGGGCGAGTAATTTTATAAACTTTTTCTGTACGTACAGCGTTTTTTAATCAATTTTGGATTAAAATCTCTCCATAATTTATGGATTTCAAGATTATCTGAAAGTTCAGGAGTTCTTCGGCATTCTGTTATTCCTTTAACTTCAAAAGTTTTGTGATACTCACTAAAAATAAGAGCATGTACCCCTTTGTTTTGGTAGTCTGGATGTACTCCAATTAAGAAGAAATTTACAGATTTAGCCTTTTTAGCTTTCAATATTTTTAGAAATCCAAACGGAAACAACTTTCCTTTTATCTGTTGTAGTGCTTTTGCAAAAGATGGCATCACAACTGCAAAGGCAATAAGGTCATCATTTGAATCAACAACAAACTTGATATATTCTGGATTAATAAAATTCAAAAACTTCTTTTTCATATAGGCTTTTTGAAGCTCTGTAATTTTTACAAATGAAGATAGTCTTGAATAGCTCAAGTTAAATAAATCAAACATTTTATCTGCATAAGCCATGACTTCTTTTGTAGAAGTAAAATTTAAAGATTTAAGTCCATATCGTTTTTCAATAACCTCGCTTAAGCGCTTAAATTTTTCAATTTTTATATCAGAAAAAGCGTGTTTATATTCTAAGTATTCTTTTTCAATAGTAAAGTTGTTTGTTTCTAAATGTGTAGCATAATAGGGATGATTGTACCAAGAAATCATCGTTCCAATTTCATCGAAACCATATGTAAGCACACCAACTTTATCCAAATTTGAAAACCCAACAGGACCTTCCATATACTCAAGTTGATGTAGTTTTCCAATTTCTGAAACTTTATTTAGTAACGCTTTGCTGACTTCTTTATCATCAATAAAATCAAACCATCCAAAACGCATTTTTTTTACGTTTTGCTCATTGATTTCAATCCAATTGACAATAGCTGCCACTCGCCCAACAATGATATTGTTTTTGTATGCCAAAAAAAGACGAGCTTCTGCATCTTTAAGAATAGGATTTTTAGTTGTATCAAAAACATTCAACTCTTCGCTTATTATTGGAGGCACCCAATTCGTAGAATTTTTATATAATTTAAAGGGAAATTTTACAAATGCTTTTCTTCCTTCCTTAGAAAAAACTTCTTTTATTTCAATCATAAAATTAATCCTTCGTCAAAATCTTCAACTTTTTTCTTTTTTGATTTCTTTTTTTTGGAGCGTGATTTTCTTTTATTTTGATCTTTTGCTGAGCTATTATTATTAATTTTTGGTTTATCTACATGACGATCTAATCTGTACGAAACGCCAAAATTAACACTAAAAACAGATGGTGTGTCTTTAAAATTTAATGTGACTGCCGTGTCAAATTGCAGATCTTTATTAAAGAGGTATCCACCACCAAAACGCACAAGATTATCAGCATAAAAATCACTTTTTATCCCATGCTTTTCTATAAAAACAGCCCATTTTGGATTGAAAGAATGCGTTAGCGTAAGAATGTAGTGCAAGTCTTGTTGATCTGAACTGATGCGATCCATCATCAAATTGGTTACAAAAACCCATCCACCATAAAAATTATTTTGTGTAATAAGAGCTGCACGATAGCTCAATCCATCAACACCACCTGCGGTGTAAGGGTTATCTTTTGTGTCATAATTTACTCCTGCCGATACGGCAACTGCAGGAATAAGATGTCTCCATTTAAATCCACGATTTGCATGATAACTGTAGACGTTTATTTTTTCTTCTCTATTTTTGTTAGGATCGTAAACTAAATATTTTGCTCCTAAATTTAGATTTTTAAAGTTTGCTCTTTTGCTTTCAACAGGAGTACCAAAAGTGTATGTTTTTGTATCCCTTTGATATGTTCCTTGAAGATTAACCTCTAGAGCTTCCTTAAAAAAACCATAATGAGCAGCAAAGTCAACACCAAAACCTTCGACTTCATAAGATGGGTAAGGTGTTCTTTTTTCATTCATTAAAAAAGGGCCAACTTCAAATTGTAATACGTTTATTCCTACTGAAAATGCTGTTTGTGAAGCCCCTGGACGGTTAGAATTAATCACATCGGTGTATTGTGCGTGAATAGATGCTGTACAGCACAATAAAAAAATAAAGGTGTTTTTAAAGATTGAGGTCATTGTTATTTTGCTTTTATCAAATCTACATATTTTTAAATAAATCATATACAATTGAAAACGTATTTTGGGCTTTTTTGGTATTCATTGCTTTATTATTCCTTAAAAATAAATTAAAGAATTGTATTTTTGAGCAAATTTATCACTTATGATTCAAACAGCATCTATTGTAGGCTTAGCTAAAACTATTCTCATAATAGTTTTGTGTTATACCATTTTCAAATATGTAATGCGTCTTTTAGCTCCCTTTTTTTTACGCTCAATTGCTCGTAAAATGGAGCGCCAATTTCATCAAAATGCTCCAACAAATTCAACTCAAAAAGAGGGAGAAATATCTATAGATAAATCACCAAAAAAACACTCGTCAAATAATGATATAGGGGAGTATATTGATTATGAAGAGATAGACTAATTAAATGATTATGAATCAATTACTCAAAAAGTACGTCAAACATCTACTCGTTTTTATTGGTTTTCTATTGCTTTCTGTGGCCTATTTTAGTCCAATTTTGCAAGGCAAAAAAATAATGCAAAGCGATATTGTACAATATACAGGTATGGCTAAACAACATACCGATTTTAGAGCATCAAATGATGCTGAAACCTATTGGACTAATAGTGCTTTTGGGGGAATGCCAACCTATCAGCTAGGTGCAAAATATCCTAATAATTATATCAAAATATTAGATTTATCACTGCGCTTTTTGCCTCGACCTGCAGATTATCTTTTACTCTACTTCTTGGGATTTTATATCCTTCTTTTAGTTTTGGGTCAAGATTTTCGTGTGTCAGCGCTTGGTGCACTTGCATTTGGGTTTTCCACCTATTTAATTATAATTTTAGGAGTAGGTCATAACGCCAAAGCCCACGCTATTGCTTATATGCCATTTGTTTTGTCGGGTATAATTTTAGTCTTTCAAAAACGCTATTTAATAGGCTTTCTTCTAACAACACTGGCTTCTGGTTTAGAAATTGTTACAAATCACCCACAAATGACTTATTACCTGTTGTTTGTTATTTTATTTTTAGGTTTTTCTTATTTGATTAAATCATATAGAGAGAAAGAATTATTAGCATTTTTAAAATCTACTTCAGTGCTACTCTGTGCCGCTATTTTAGCAGTAGGAATGAACGCTGCCAACTTACTTGCCACTAGCGAATATGTTAAAGAAAGTACTAGAAGTCAAAGTGAATTATCTATTCTTCCCGACGGTACCGCTAGAAAACAATCAACTGGGCTAGACAATGCATACATTACAGAATACAGTTATGGTATTCTTGAAAGCTTTAATTTACTTATACCACGCTTTATGGGTGGCGGATCTACAGAAGAATTAGATACAAATTCTGAAACCTATACAGCCTACAAAACTTTGGGAGCAACAGCATTGCAAGCGCAAAATGAAATAAAACAAGCCCCAATGTACTGGGGCAAACAGCCCATTGTTGAAGCTCCTGCATATGTGGGTGCTGTTCCTATTTTTTTGTTTTTACTTGCGTTAATTCTATATAGAGAACAACATAAATGGTGGTTAGTTTCGGCAATACTTCTTTCCTTATTTTTATCCTTTGGAAAAAACTTTTCAGCACTCACAGACTTGTTTATCGAATATGTGCCATTTTATAATAAATTTAGAGCCGTAAGTTCCATTCAGGTTATTCTAGAGCTTTGCATCCCTGTTTTGGCCATGCTTGGCCTGAGTAAGTTTTTTACAGATGATACATCAAAATCACAAAAAATTAAGGCGCTCAAATATGCTACAATTTCAATTCTTGGTTTAACAACAATGTTCTTATTATTCAAAACGAGTTTGTTTGATTTTGTAGGGCTTCGCGATGGGCAATATCAAAAATTCTATGGTGTTAATTTTGTAAAAGCATTACGCAAAGATCGCATGCAGCTATTTACCGACGATTTGATTAGAACTTTTTCACTTGTTGCAGTTGCCTCTGCAACCCTATGGTTTTACCTTCAACATAAAATCAATAAAAACATAACTCTTGTAATCTTTGGTGTTTTGATTGTATTCGATTTAGTTGCCGTTGATCGACGTTATGTTAACAACGATAATTTTGTGTCTGCTCTAAAAGTTGATAAACCTTACACCGCCACGTCAATTGATAAAGAAATTTTAAAAGACAAAGATATTTTTAGGGTATACGACACTTCCGATGCTTCTACAAAATCGTCTTATTTTCACAATTCCATAAGTGGTTATCATGCAGCCAAAATGCGCCGTTTTAATGAACTAATGTCGTTCCATATTGAAAAAGGGAATCCAGAGGTTTTTAATATGCTTAATACCAAATACATCATATACAGAGACGATGATAATCAGTTACAATATGTTGAAAATGATCAAATTAATGGCAATGCATGGTTTATAAGCACTCTAACAGCAGTTTCCAATGCCGATACAGAAATTCTAGCGCTTGACACATTAAAAACTAAAATTTCAGCAGTGATAAACAAAAAACACCATGAATCAAAAAGCTATTCTATAGATTCAGAGGCCACTATTACATTGAAAGATTATGCGCCAAATAAACTTGTTTATTCTTCTTCTAATGTCAATGATGGCTTTGCTGTTTTTTCTGAAAATTATTACAAAAATGGGTGGCAGGTCACCATTGATGGACAAGAAGTTCCTCATTACAATGTAAACTATGTTTTAAGAGGTTTAGAAATTCCAAAAGGTAATCACACCATAAAGTTTGAGTTCAAACCAGAAGTGGTGCATACTGGCGCAAAGATTTCTCTTATAAGTTCTATTGTGTTTTTGATTTTAATTTTAGGTGCTTTTATTTTAATTTATAAAAATAAATGAAAAAGGTGCTTATAATAACATATTATTGGCCTCCTGCTGGTGGTCCTGGTGTGCAGCGTTGGTTGAAGTTTGTAAAATACCTACCTGAGTTCAACATTCAACCTACTGTGTACTGTCCTGAAAATCCCTCATACCCAACCCTAGATTCTTCTCTTTTGCAAGAAGTTGATTCTAAAATAACAGTGCTCAAACACCCTATAAAAGAACCACTACGTTTTTTGAAACTTTTATTTAAATCAAAAACAAATAAATTGTCAAAAGGGGGTATTCCAGATTCAAAAAAGCAAGGTCTTTTTGAACGTTTTCTTCTTTACATTAGGGGTAATTTTTTTGTCCCAGACGCTCGTGTTTTTTGGGTAAAACCATCCGTAAAATATTTATCGTCTTACATTTCAAAACATCAAATAGACACCATCATAACCACTGGTCCGCCTCACAGTGTTCACCTTATTGGAATGCAGCTCAAAGCAAAATATCAACTTCAATGGTTGGCCGACTTTAGAGACCCTTGGACGGATATTAGTTATCACAAAAATTTGAATTTAACTAAGAATACCCAACAAAATCATTTGAAATTAGAGCATCAAGTGTTGAACACATCAGATCAAATTATTGTAACTTCTTCGCAAACAAAACAGTTGTTATCTAAAATCACTCAACAACCTATTTCTGTAATTACCAATGGTTTTGATGACGAAAATGTGCCTTCAATTACTTTAGATTCAAAATTTTCATTGACGCATATAGGTTCTCTTTTGAATCAAAGAAATCCCATACTATTGTGGAACGTTTTATCTGAACTTGTTCAAGAAATTCCAAAGTTTAAGGCCAATTTTCAATTGGTTCTTGTAGGTAATGTAAGTGCAGATGTTAGAACCTCAATTGACTCTAGAGGGTTAACATCTTTTCTAAAAACAGTAGGCTCAGTTACCCATAATGAAGCTGTTATGTATCAAAGAAAAACTCAAGTCTTATTGCTTTTAGAAGCTAATACAACAGAAGCATCATACATCATTCCAGGGAAATTATTTGAATATATCAATTCCAATCGTCCAATTGTAGCTCTTGGGCCAAAGCACTCTGATATACCGTCTATTTTAAAGGACACCCACACAGGAAGATACTTCGATTACGATAATAAAACTGCATTAAAAACACATATTTTAGAGCTTTTTGAGGGCTACAAAACCAATTCACTTTCTGTATCTTCAAAAGATATAGAACGTTTTTCTCGTAAAAATTGTACAAAACAGTTAGCAGAAGTATTGTATTCTAAATAAAAAACCACCCTAAAAAAATTAGGATGGCTCTTCTTACTAATCAAACAAAAATCAAAATAAGCGTAGGTTTTAGTTGTTTTTTCTTGAGCGGCTCGGTGTTCGTTTTTGTTGCGAACGTGTGTTGTTTTGTGCTACAGAATGTGTTGTTGTTCTTCGATTCAGCTGTGCCACATTAGCACTTCTTGTATTAGGTTCCCTGTTGTATTGTCCACGATTTGGTGTCGTTGTACGTACAATCGTACTACGAGTCCGTTCGATAGAGCGAACAGGAGTTTGGTTGCGCATATTAATATTATTATTTGTTCTATTTACAGAACGTCTTGTTGTTGATCTAGTCACAGAATTCTCATTGCGATTTCCATTGGTATATCCAAGCGAATGGTTACTTCTTGTTCTACTTCGTGTATTACCATGATACACTTCTGGCCTACGATTATTGCGGTATGGGCCATTGTAATGACGACGAGTAGGGGTATAATGCCTTCTGTATGGTCGATCGTATACTACAGCTGTGTGTAAACTCGGTCTTCTATAGTGTACATGCCATGGGCGTTGTCTGTAAAAACGGTTTCTATTATTGATATACCCATGGCAATAAAAACTCAAGTTAGGACGATAATTTACATATAGCCACCCGACTTGACGAACATATCCTTTTTGATTGTAACGAATATGGATATTTCCAATTTGACGTACACGACCATAAAAATCATAAAAAACTGGAACATTTTGAATTTGAACTATAGCACCAAAATCATCATACTGAATATAGGCATCATAGCGGTAACCTGTATTAAAACTGATATATATATCATCATAAAATCCAACATCCAAGACGCTTACGTTTGAATCATAAACGCCATTGATTTGATTCAAAATATTAAAATCAAAATGTCCGTCAGGAAATACAGCAAATTCAATTCCCTGTTCATCAAAAATGAAAGCATTACTGTAATTGCGAGCACTTAGTGGCGCATTCGCAAACGAAAAACTAGAATAAATAGCGGCACTTAAAATAATCAGTAATTTTTTCATAATATAAATTTTTATAGATTCATGTTAGGTTTAGACCAAACAGTGTGCCATAATTTATACCATTAAATAAATAATTGATTATTAGCTATTTAAAACATCTTTAAGATATTTTGCTGTGCTTGATTTTTTAGAATTTATAATTGTTTCGGGAGTGCCTTCGGCCAAAAGATGGCCACCATTTTTCCCACCCTCTGGGCCTAAATCAATAATATAATCAGCAGATTTGACGAGTTCCAAATTATGTTCAATCACAATAATAGAATGGCCATGATTAATAAGTGCATTAAATGATTTAAGCAGTTTTTTAATATCATGGAAATGCAAACCTGTTGTCGGTTCATCAAAAATAAAAAGCCCCGATTCGCTGTTAGTTCCTTTGCCCAAAAATGAAGCTAATTTGATACGCTGTGCTTCGCCACCTGAAAGGGTAGAAGAGCTTTGTCCAAGCGTTACATAACCCAAACCAACATCTTGTAGAGGCTGTAGTTTCTTTTTTATTTTGGTGCAATTGTGTGTCTCAAAAAAAGTCAAAGATTCATCAATAGTCATATTCAAAATATCATCTATTGTTTTTTCATTGAATTTGACTTCTAAAACTTCTTTTTTGAAACGTTTTCCATGACAGCTTTCACATTTGAGTTGTACATCAGCCATAAACTGCATTTCAATTGTTACAACACCTTCGCCTTTGCAACTAGGGCAGCGCCCGCCATCAACATTAAAAGAGAAGTGTTTTGGTTGGTAATTTCTTAGCGTACTAAGTTTTTGTTTTGAAAACAACATTCGGATATCATCATACGCTTTGATGTAAGTTACAGGATTGGAGCGCGAAGACCGCCCAATAGGGTTTTGATCTACAAATTCAATAAATTTTACAGAACTAAAGTTTCCTGAAATACTTGAAAAATCGCCAGGTTTTTCACCATATCCAACAAGGGCTTTATTTAGAGCAGGATATAAAATGTTTTTAACTAATGTACTTTTTCCACTTCCAGAAACACCTGTGACCACAGTGAGCATATTTAATGGAAATTCAACATCTATATTTTTTAAATTATTGGCACGTGCTCCTTTAATTTTTACAGCATATTTTGATGTTCTGCGGTTTTTTGGGAGTTCAATAGCCATTGTTCCATTGAGATATTTTGCCGTTAGTGTGTTGTTTTTTAAAATAGTGTCATAATCACCTGTGGCCATAATTTCTCCACCGAAACTACCAGCTTCAGGACCAATATCAATAATATAATCTGCGGCTTTCATAATAACTTCATCGTGTTCAACAACAATAACCGTATTGCCTAAATCACGTAATGATTTTAGGACAGAAACGAGCTGTTCTGTGTCTTTGGAATGTAAACCTATGCTGGGCTCATCCAAAATATACATAGAGCCAACAAGACTACTACCAAGAGATGTAGCAAGGTTTATTCGTTGGCTTTCGCCACCAGAAAGTGTGTTTGATTTTCTATTTAGAGTTAAATAATCGAGCCCAACATTAGATAGAAAACGCAAGCGATTTCTGATTTCAACTAACAGTCTTTTTGCAATTTCGTTTTCATTTTCTGTAAGTGTCAATTGCTCAAAAAAAACTTTAAGTTCCTTAATGGGTAACTCTACTAAATCTGTAATTGAACGCCCACCAATTTTTACATAATTGGCTTCTTCACGTAGTCGTTTGCCTTCACATTTGCTACATTTTGTTTTACCACGATAACGAGAAAGCATTACTCTGTTTTGAACTTTATAGGCTTTGGCTTCTAACTCTTCAAAAAATGCATTGAGCCCTGTAAAATATGAATTCCCAGTCCAGAGCAATTTTTTTTGTTTTGCATTTAATTCAAAGTAGGGCTTGTGTATTGGGAAATCAAATTTATGACTAGTATTGACTAGTTCATTTCTAAAATAAGACATGCTTTTTCCACGCCAAGGGAAAATGGCATTTTCATAAATTGACAGTGTTGTATTGGGGATCACAAGACTTTCATCTATCCCTACAACATCACCATAACCTTCACATTTTGGACAGGCGCCATAGGGATTATTGAAGCTAAAAAGATGGGTTGTAGGTTCAAGAAATGTTTGTCCGTCTAGTGTAAAATTATTACTAAAAACTTGGGTTGAATTTTGGTCTAAATTTTCAATTTCACAATTCCCCTTTCCTTCGTAAAAAGCCATTTCAATAGCATCTGCAAGGCGATTAAAAAAATCTTCTTCGTGGCGTACAATAATACGATCGACTACAAGCTTTAGATTAGAGACTTCTGCACCAATACCAATACAATGGTCTATACGTTCTACTTTATTATTGATTTTAATTCGTGAAAACCCTTGATTTTGAAGCGTTTTTAATTTTTCGTCCAATTGGCGGCCCTTTTCTAGATGAATTGGAGCAAGCAAAAGTAATTTTTGATTTTCATCAAAAGATTGAACATAATCTACAACATCTGTGGTGTTGTCTTTTTTTACAACACCATTTGAAATAGGGGAGTATGTGGTGCCAATTCGAGCAAAAAGTAATTTTAGGTAATCATAAATTTCGGTCGAAGTACCTACTGTAGAGCGTGGATTTGTTGAATTGACTTTCTGTTCAATTGCAATTGCGGGTGCAATACCTTTTATGTAATCAACATTTGGTTTGTGTAACCGTCCTAAAAACTGACGTGCATAGCTCGATAAACTTTCCACGTATCGGCGTTGTCCTTCGGCATAAAGTGTATCAAACGCTAAGCTTGATTTTCCAGAACCAGAAAGACCAGTTAGTACAACCAGCTTGTTGCGTGGAATTGCCACATCAACATTTTTTAGGTTGTGTAATTTTGCGCCCTTGATTAGAATATAATCTTTTGGGTGTAGCTTAGAAAACGTGTTTGACATTGACCAAAAATAAGACGTAAAGATACCATTATTGCTCAAAGAAATAAAAGAGATTAACGTCTTATTAAGAATAAAAAAACAACAAAAATTTGGATTTCTAGTTTTAAACCCTTTATATTTGATTTCAATTCTAAAAGAATCGCTTATAAAATAACATTACTTTAAAAAGAAATTTTAATCTCAACACCTTATTGGTGTTTCTAAAATTAGTAATGTTATGAACATCAAATCTCTAAGCGACGCCCAGCTCGTAAACAATTACATTTCAGGACAGGAAATTGCGCTTTCTATTCTCATTAATAGACACCAACACCGTTTGTATGGTTTTATATTTTCCAAAGTATATGACCGCGATGCAACGGAAGATATTTTTCAAGATACTTTTGTTAAAGTGATAAAAACACTAAAAAAAGGGAAGTACAACGAACAAGGTAAATTTTTGCCTTGGGTGATGCGTATAGCTCATAATCTTGTGATTGATTTTTTTAGAAAAAATAATCGCATGCCAAAATTTAAAAATAATGATGATTTTGATATTTTTTCTGTAATATCAGATGGTAGTGCAAATGCAGAACACAGACTTGTGGATCAACAAATTTCTGATCATGTTCGTTTATTACTTGAAGAATTACCAGAAGATCAAAAGGCAGTTATAAAGATGCGTATGTATCAAGATATGAGTTTTAAAGAGATTTCAGAAAACACAGGGGTAAGTATCAATACTGCACTAGGACGTATGCGTTATGGGTTGATAAACTTTCGTAAAATGATTGAAAAACACAATATTAGTCTTATAAATTAGAGGTTGATATAATAAAAGTAAAAGTTTTGCGTTTTGGTAGTAAATCACACACAAAAAATGATTGCGAATGGCAAAACTTTACACTCAAGAACCCTCAAATTCTGAACAACTTAAACCGCGGGAAGAAACGGTTAATTTTCTTCTGAATTATTCAAAAGCGCTCAAAATTGTGCCAATTGGTACAAATAATTTTGAAACCTTTATCAACTAAACTTTGAAGTTAAAAAAATCCTGAACCATGGTTCAGGATTTTTTTTGTAGAGTTTTTATCACCGATTTTCGACCAATAGTTTTGGTAATCAAATCGTTTTCAAAGTTCCATCCACGAGCGGGAGAATACTCTCGGCCATACCAAATGATTTGTAAATGCAGGTCGTTCCAAAGTTCTTTTGGAAATAATCGTTTGGCGTCTTTTTCGGTTTGTGCTACACTTTTTCCATTGGATAAATTCCAGCGGTACATAAGACGATGAATATGTGTATCCACAGGAAAAGCAGGAACACCAAAAGCCTGAGCCATCACAACGCTTGCGGTTTTATGGCCTACGGCAGGTAGAGCTTCCAGGGCCTCAAAACTTTGAGGAA
This sequence comes from Flavobacteriaceae bacterium, assembly GCA_965662485.1. Lineage (GTDB taxonomy): Bacteria > Bacteroidota > Bacteroidia > Flavobacteriales > Flavobacteriaceae > UBA3537. Next base: position 44,293 of record CBFIIL010000007.1, read on the forward strand.
CTTCTCCATTGTGTTTTTCAATCAATATTTTAGATAATCCATAAATCCCTTTACTTTTCATTGGAGATAGACCACAAGGGCGAATGATGCTTTTGATGTCTTCTACACTCATTTTAATCATGTCGTAGGGGTTATCTGCTTTGGCAAAAAGAATAGGGGTGATTTGATTGACACGTACGTCGGTACATTGTGCTGAAAGCAGCACTGCAATTAGCAGAGTATAAGGATCCTTATGGTCCAAAGGGACAGGAATTTCTGGGTATAAATTATTTAAGGTTTTTATAACAAAATTTACCTTTTCTTTTTTTGTCATTCGATTATCTTTGTTCACCAAAGATACTAAATATGACTACATTACAAATTGGCGACAAAGCCCCTGATTTTCAAAGTATTAACCAAGACGAAAATACCGTTAGTTTATCTGATTTTGAAGGTAAAAAACTAGTGTTATTTTTCTATCCAAAGGCAAGTACTACCGGTTGTACTTTAGAAGCTTGTAATTTGAGTGATAATTACACTCGCTTTGTTGCTAAAGGTTATGATGTTTTGGGTGTTAGTGCCGATAGTCCAAAGCGTCAATCTAACTTCAAAAATAAATATGAATTTCCTTATGATTTATTGGCTGACGAAGATAAGTCTGTCATCAATGCATACGGCGTTTGGGGTCCAAAAAAGTTTATGGGACGTGAATACGATGGCATTCATCGTATCACTTTTGTAATTGATGAAAAAGGGGTTATTGAGGATATCATAACGAAAGTAAAAACAAAAGAGCACACAGCTCAAATATTGAAATAATTCTAAATTTTAGGAGGTTTCAACTTCTTTTTCTGAATACCCAAAAAGCTTTTGTTCTTTTATCATATTTGAAACAACGGTAGGAAGTAAAGGTTCCCAGCCATCATCACCTGCGGCAATCATTTTAAGTACTTTTCTAGAGAAAATATCCAAAACTTCTGGTCTATAATTTTCAATATCTACAAGTTTTCCTGTGTATTTAAAAAATTTGTAAAGTTCTTTCATTCGCGGGTGTACTTTCAGGTTGTCACTAGTAACAAGTGTACCGTCTTCTTTTAGCATAGGATACAGATAAACTTTGAGATCTTTATGGAATAGTTTACCGAAAGCTTCCAAAATTCCACCACTCAAATGGCGATAGTATTTTTCATCAAAAATATCCACAAGATTATTTACACCCATAGACAGCACCATTCGTTTTTTGGAATATTGACTAAAATATTCCACAAGTTTGTAGTATTCTTGGAAATTCGAAATCAAAACCGTCTGTCCTAATGAACAAAGCAGTCTTGCTCGATCCATAAAATCTTGCTCATCAATTTCCCCACCAGATGCTCTTAAGTTGGATAGTGTAATTTCAAAAACAACCTGTGTTTTATCGGGGTCTACTTTATGTTCTTTTGTAAACATTTCAAAGGAGTTTTCATACATGTCTACATTCACTCGTGTAACAGGTCTGAAACTTCCTCTAAAGGCTAAAATATTTTTCTTGTACAAAACCCGCGCTGGTAAAACGTTGTTCCCGTCTGGTGCAAACATTACAGCATCTGTCATTCCATTTTTCACCAATTGTAAACTCATCAATCGGTTATCAACATCTTTGAATACAGGTCCTGAAAAGTTGATCGTATCAATTTCTAGTTGGTCTTTGTCCAAATGATCGTAGAGGTAACGTAGTAATTTTTTGGGTTCATTGTGTTTATAAAATGCACCATAAATTAGATTTGTACCTAATTTCCCGAGTGTTTCTTGTTGCAAACGTGCATCATTTTCCTTGAAACGGACGTGCAAAATAATTTCGTTATAATCCTCTTTTGGGTCAATTTGATACTTGATACCTACCCATCCATGGCCTTTATAACGTTTAGCAAAATCTATTGTAGTTACTGTATTGGCATAACTAAAAAACATTCTGTTGGGATTATCGTCTCTAGAAATTCGATCTTCAATAAGTTGGACTTCGTGCGCTAGCATTTTTCGCAATCTATTTTCGGTAACATATCTACGGTCATCTTCTGTGCCATATATAGCATCACTGAAGGATTTATCGTATGCAGACATGGCTTTTGCTATAGTTCCAGAAGCACCACCGGCACGAAAAAAATGCCGAACCGTTTCTTGACCTGCACCGATTTCGGCAAAAGTTCCATAAATATTTTCGTTGAGGTTAATTCGTAAAGCTTTAGCTTTTAGGGACGGTACGCTTTCAATTTTTGCATCACCTTTTAAAGTTATTTCCATCTTTACTTTGTGTAGTTGTGAGTTATACAAAGTTAGGGATTTAGTCAAAGTGACAAAAAAAAATACTCTATTTTTGTGAAAAATAATACAGTTTTGAAAGTTACTTTCTTAGGAACAGGCACATCACAAGGAATTCCCATAATTGGAAGTCAACATCCTGTATGTTTGAGTACAAATCCAAAAGACAAGCGTTTGCGGGTTTCTGTTCTTTTAGAATGGGAGGATTTTACCATTTTGATTGATTGTGGTCCAGACTTCCGGCAACAATTACTTAGGACAAATTGTACCAATATTGATGCTGTTTTATTTACCCACGAGCATAGCGATCATACAGCGGGATTGGATGATTTACGTCCTTTTTATTTTCGTCAGGGCGATATGCCAGTTTATGCACACAAGAGAGTTCTTGAGGCTTTAAAAAAACGATTTGAATATATTTTTGAAACAAATAATAAATATCCTGGCGTTCTAACTCTTGATACGCATCCCATTGAAAACCAATCATTTTTTATTGAAAATAAAAAAATTACGCCTATAGAAGTTTACCACCATAAGCTTCGTGTTTTTGGTTTTAGAGTAGATAATTTTGCTTATGTGACAGATGCAAAAACTATTGCAAAAGAAGAAATTGAAAAACTTCAAAATCTAGACGTACTAGTGATTAATGCTTTAAGAATAGAACCTCATTTATCACATCTGAATTTGGAGGAAGCTATAGCGTTAATCAAACAAATTCGTCCCAAAAAAGCGTATTTAACCCATATTAGTCATCACATGGGCTTTCATGATGAAGTCCAAAAAGCACTACCAGAATCCATTTTTTTAGCCTACGATCAATTAGAAATTATCATTTAAAATGAAATCAAAATTCCTGACTTACGCACTACTTTTTGCACTTTTAGTCATTGTTTTTCAATATGCCAATTCGAAGCGTATTATTGATAAATATGAGAAAGACATTAAAATTTATCAATCGAAAATTGAACAACTAGAAATAAAAAAAAATGAGCTTGAAGCTAAGCTAAAAGAGGTTTAATTTGCGCTTATATTCTTTTTTTCAACCAGTCCTTAAACTCAAAAAAGTTTTGTGGTGCTACACCATGTCCAACTGGAAATTCACTGTAGGTGTGTTTTATTCCTAATTTATTAAGAATTGTTGGTGTTTTTCGAGCCCATTCTACAGGAATTACTTGGTCTGAACTCCCATGTGAGCAATAAAAATTGAGATGATTGTAGTCCTCCGACTTCATAGTATTTTCTAAAAATTCGAGACTGATATAGCCACTCAATCCAATGACGTTTTTAAACTTTTTCGGATAATTGATCGCTAGAGCCATACTTAAAATACACCCTTGACTAAACCCCAATAAACTCACATTTTTAGTGTTTAGCTCATACTTTTGACAAGCTAAGTCAATGCACTTTGTGATGGTTTTCATAGAGGCTTTGGCCTGATGAGCATCATTCCATTTGTTTTGTTGTGCATCAAAATTTATAGCATACCACGCATGGCCATAGGGCTGCAAAGGATGAGGCGCTCTAAGTGAAATGATAAACAGTTCTTCGGGAAGTTCGCTGGAAAACGAAAATAAATCATTTTCATCGCTTCCATATCCGTGTAAAAGTACAAGAAGCGGTGCGTTCTTTTGAAGCTTAGATGGTCTTTTCACATAGAAAAGAGGGAGTGTTTTTTCATGCATCTAATGTAAGTTTTTGAAGATGTTTTGATAAAATTTTCCAACCAATGGCACCGCTGTTGTTTTACCAGTCAATGCTGAAGAAATTCCATAGAACATCAGCACCATGAAAAATGCCCAAAACGATAATGTAATCCACCAGCTGTCAAAATTCCCAACGGTATTACCTAAAATATAAAAAGTGAGCCAGAGTCCCAACGATTGACGAATATGAAAACTTACAAACGAATTTTTCGGATTATTTTTCAGATAGGCAATAAGTAGTCCCAACAGAGTAAGATAGCTTACAAATGCCATAGTTTTTTCAGATTTCATAATGAATTTCAATTAAGTTTACAGATCAATGGTGCATATATTGTTGGCAATTATACCATATACAATACCTTTCAATTGGTGACCTAAGAACATTGAATTTTTAGATTTCGAATGGATATGTTTCGACTCAAAAACATATGTACTTTTAGGGTCAAAAAGTGTCATACTACATTCATTTCCAACAGCAATTCTGTTGTCAGGAATATTGAAACGTTTTTTTCCTTTCGTTAAAAATTCTACGGTTTGCTTAGTTGTGAAAATAGAATTAAGCGCACCAAAAGCACTTTCCAAACCTATGGTCCCAAAAGCAGCAAAATCAAATTCTACTTTTTTGTATTCAATTGCAACAGGGTCGTGGTCAGAAGTAACCATGTCTATTGTTCCGTCTTTTAGTCCTTCAATAAGTGCATCAATATCATTTTGAGTTCTTAGCGGAGGATTTACTTTACAATTTGTATTATAACTCTCCAAGCAAGTATCTGTAAAAATTAAATTATGAATAGCAACACTACAACTAATATCCAATCCTTTTGATTTTGCATCACGAATAAGCGCAACAGATTTTGTAGTCGAAATAGTTGGAATATGAAGAGTTCCGCCAGTATATTCTAAAATTGAAATATCTCGTGCAACTTGAAGTTCTTCGGCAAGATTTGGATTTCCTTTCAAGCCTAGTCGAGTACTTGTAATATTTTCATTAATCATTCCAGCTCTCGCAATATCTTCTTCAAGTGGAAAAGACTGCACCAGTCCACCAAAATTTGCGGCATACTGAAGCGCAATTTTTAAAACATTTGGATTTGAAATCGGTTTTTTATAATCTCCAAAAGCAACGCTCCCAGCAGAATGCATATCATAAAGTTCCGCAAGATGTGATCCTTTTGCACCTTGTGTGAGTGCGCCAACAGCGTGTAGTTGTGTTGCAGTATTTTTTGATTTGTTTTGTACAAATGCTACTCCTGAATGGCTATCAATAACTGGAGATGTATTTGGATTGAGCGCAACATTTGTAAATCCAGAGTGCGCTGCTACCGAAAGCCCGTTGGCAATAGTTTCTCGATCTTCATAACCGGGTTCTCCAAAAGACACACTACTATCAAACCAACCTTGAGAAACATGAAGATTTTTTAATGAAATTTCAGGATAATTTTTGGTATTTTTTATAGCATTGGCAATTTCGGTAATACGATCATTTTCAACTAAAATATCTTGTGTTTTGTTGTGAAAATCACTTTTTGCATCAAGAATTGTAGCTGATTTTATGAGTACGTTCATTTAAAAAATTTTAAGATGAGCATTTCTAAAGCCAAAAATACTAGGGCAAAAATAACAAACCATTTCCATATGGACTTAATTTTTACACTACTTTTTATGAAGTTCAAACTACTCTCAATAGTTTCAGTGCTAAAATCAGAGAACAATTCTTCTAGGTCTAAGTATCGCAAAACACTTTCATTTCGATCAAAGTTATAGCTCAAAAACTGTAACGTATCCGACTTGTAATGAAGGGCATAATGTCCTGCTTTTTCAGGTAAATCTTCGGTTGTGATTTTAAGTTTTGAGTGCTGTTTGTTTTGCAGTGGAATGTAGCTTTTTTCGTCATTTGTTATCTGTAAAACTTCATCTGTATTGATATTATAATTTAATTCAATTTCATTTTTGTGGCCAATGGTATATTGTGTTTTTGGCAGTTGATAACTTGACTTGGCGATGCTATAAAAGGTAGGGACAATTAAGGGTGAATTGATAAAATTAGAATCCTCCGAACTTATATTTGATGAGAATACATAAGCATTTTCATATTGTGCCAAAAATGGAGTTTCATTTTGAAGTCTCAAAAGTACATTTGATGTTGACTTCAAAGGAAAGTATTTTTTCACTTTAGGAAATTGAAAATTTTTGATGCTGGTTTCAAAAACCGTTTTATAAATAGGGTGATCAAAATTGATTGTTGTAATTTTTTGATCTGATAGGACTGTTTTGTTTTGTAAAATGTTTTGGTTTAGGATGCTGTTGTACTCATCAATATTTTCGTTTGAATGTGGTATTATAACAACATTTCCACCTTTATTCAAAAAGTCTTTGACATTGCTAATAAATGCTACCGAAATGTTTTCTAAGGCATCCAAAATAAGTAAATCTTGATTTTTAAGTTCGCTATACACTACTGCATTTATATTTTGTTCTAAAAATAAAAATTCGTCATCTGTAAAAATTCGTGATAGATAGGTGTTTTTTTGTTCACTAACCACCATCACCTTAATTCTATTTTCCTTTGGGATATTAAAGTAATATGTGTCATCAAAAACAAGTCCATTGTTATCGTCCAATACAAGTTTCCCCTTTGTTAAGGAACTGCTTTTTGGAAGTGAAAAAGTATTTTTAAAACTTCGATTTTTCAACACAATAGACTTCCCCAAAAGCTTTTGATCGTTGTATAAACTTATGGTCAAGCTGTCTTGAGTTTTAGAGTTACTATTGGCTTTAATTTCAATATCGTATCCATTTGTTTGTGATGAAATTTCAACAGTTTCAATATAAAAATTCTCGGTTTTAATAGGTTTTTTATGGATTAAAAACAGACTGATATTGGTGTCTTTTTTTATGGTTTCAAAGGCGTTATTTGTTTGTTGAAAATCAGAAATTATGATAAAATATTTAGGATTTGATGTGCTTTTAGAAAACAACATTTTTCCTTTAGAAATAACAGTTTTTATGTCCAATTGATGTGCTACGCATTCAATATCTAGAAGTTCATCCTGAAGGGTTTTTAGCCTTCTATTTCGATATGTTTTTGTATTTGTAAAAACATTTACATTTAGTTTTTCATCCAGATGATTCAGTACTTCTTGTACAGAACGTTCTAGAAGTGCACCATTAGGGCCTAGCGCTTGCATACTGAATGAATTATCGATGTAAATCACCACTTCTGGAGTAGTATTTTTGATTTTTTGATTGGAGAAATAGGGCTGAGCAAAAGCCATAATGATGCAACTAAGTGCTAGTAATCTCAGCGTCAAAATCAACCATTTTTTTAGGACTGCACTTTGACGCGTTTGGAGTTTAATTTTCTTTAAAAATGCAATATTAGTAAACTCTTGTTTTTTAAATTTCCGAAGATGAAATAAATGCACCACTATAGGAATTATAAGCGCAAAAAGCGCATATAAAACTTCGGGATATAGAAACTGCATTTTAAAAAACATAGCTCAAATATAATTTATTAAAATGAACCCTTAGCAAAAGAAAAAGTAATCTTTCATGGCCTTTTTTTGATGGATATCAAAATAGGTTTTAATGCTGTCTTGTGCTTCACGATTTGCAACAGTAATTATACTTTGATAGTCTTCAATTTTTGAAAGTGATTCAAAAGGTTGTAGTGTTTTTCCATAAATTTCTTTACCTATTTTTTTTGGATTATCACATATCCATTCAAAAGGGATTGTTGATTTTGAAAGGAGTTTAGCCATTTTTTTGCCTTTTGTACCAGCTCCCCAAATAATTAAAGTTTTTGATGGGTCATAAGATAATTCCATGAAATAGTGGAGTTTCAATTCCAAAAAAGAGTTTTCAGCATAATGCTCACTCGTTCTTGAAGTTCTAATGGCATAATCTCTCCAATGGTGAAATACTTCATTGCTAGGAATACATTTTAAACCATATTTGAAAAAGCGAAATGCAAGGTCATAATCTTCAGGATAGATGTTTGGTTTAAAACCTTCGCAGCGCTCAAAATCTGATGTGTAAACCATCCAACAAGGAGATGGAATGACACATTCTTTGTAAATTTCATTGAAATTACCCCCTTTTTTAGTCAAGCGATTGAGCCATTTTTCGTAGCGTTTGTATCCATCTTTTAAACCCTCTTTAGAGAAATATTTGACCAAGCCTAAAGCAACATGTCCT
>CBFIIL010000008.1:0-46552 GCA_965662485.1 Flavobacteriaceae bacterium
TATGCTTTTTTTAGTACTTTAAATTTCGATTCGCCTTCTAAAGGCATGTTTCTGTTGGAATCATACAAAAATCGAACTCCAGAAAATAAGTGTGCAAAAACTAGTTCTGCTACAGACTCAGAAGAAGCTGCAGGAGTGTTAATGACATGTAGGCCTTTTTCACGAGCATAATCTACATCTATATTATCCATTCCAACACCACCTCGTCCAATGATCTTTAGACTTGGACAAGCATCTATCAAATTTTTACGAACTTTAGTGGCACTTCGAACCAAAAGGACCACAATGTTTTCGTTATTGATATAATTTTCAAGTTGTTCTTGGGCAACTGTCGTTGTACTAACCTCAAACCCAGCGGCTTCTAATTCCTCAACACCATTTGGAGAAATACCGTCATTTGCTAATATTTTCATGTTTTTTATGCTTTACGTTCTAATTCACTCATAATTTCAACCAATACCTGAACACTTTCTAGCGTTAGTGCATTGTACATAGAGGCTCTATAGCCACCGACACTTCTATGGCCATTCAATCCATTGATACCTGCGTCTTGCCACATGGCATCAAAGGTGTCTTTTAAATTTTCGTTGGTCAATGTAAATGTGGCATTCATCATAGAACGATCTGCTTTGGCTGCAAAACCATTGAACAATGGATTTAGATCTATTTCTGAATATATAAGTTGTGCTTTCTTTTCGTTTTCTTTTTCAATGGCTGCTATTCCACCTAATTTTTTTAGCCATTCCAAGTTGAGCATCGAAGCATACACTGGAAATACTGGAGGGGTGTTAAACATACTGCCTTTGCTTATGTGTACTTTATAATCCATCATTGATGGAATTTTACGCGATACTTTTCCTAAAATATCTTCTCTAACAACGACCACTGTTGTTCCTGCAGGACCCATATTTTTTTGCGCTCCAGCATAAATCAATCCAAATTTTGAAAAGTCCAAAGTACGTGAGAATATATCGCTACTCATATCGCAAACTAATGGAATATCACAGTCTGGAAAGTCTTTAATTTGAGTTCCAAAAATAGTATTGTTGGATGTGCAATGGAAATAATCATGATCTAATGGAATATCATATCCTTTTGGGATATAGTTATAATTCGCATCTTTAGATGATGCGACTTCTGTTATATCATCAAAAATACGTGCTTCTTTAATTGCTTTGTCACTCCAAGTTCCTGTATTTAGATAAGCTGCACGCCTTTCTAAGAGATTAAGCGCAACTGCCAAAAATTGGGTGCTTGCACCTCCTTGTAAAAACAATACTTTGTAGCCCATGCCTTCCAATCCAAGAAGTTCGAGAACAAGCGCACGTGCATTTTCCATAATGTCTACAAAAGCTTTGCTTCTGTGAGAAATTTCAATGAGCGAAAGGCCGTTGTCATAGTCCAATACTGCTTGCGCAGATTTTTTCATAACCTCTTGAGGTAATACGCATGGTCCGGCGCTAAAATTGTGTCTTTTCATTTGGTGAGTTTTAAGCTTTTAAAAAAAATTAAGCTACAAAGGTCTGAATTAATTATTGATATCAGATAAAAAAATGTGATAATATTATGTTATATTTTCAACAAGAAATCAACAGTATCTTTTTGATCGGCATAATCGCTCAATTTTGGTAGTTGTGTTGTTCCAAAATCAACTTCATTTGGCATAAAATCTCGAGAGACTACACATTGAATAAGCTCGCTATCTTTTTTGATTTTTGATTTTAAGTTCTCAATATCATCATAGAATTCATAAAACAAAGTGGCAATTGGTGAAGCGTAATGCTCATCTTCTTTGAGCATCAAAAAACCATTTTCCAGCAAAACAAATTCACTCATTAAATACACCGCTTTATTATAATCGTAATTGTTAGCATATTTGGCGCTATTCATAATTGGGTGCCACTCATAAATGGCATTAAAAAAGGCATCAAAATTATAATTTTTAGGCACAAAAAGTTTAGAAACACTACGACAACCCAAACCATAGTAACGGAAGATATCTTCAGGCAATGCTTCTAAGTCTTCAGGTGTTTCACGGCCTGTAAGTACCGCTACAGAATTTCTATTTTTTCTGATGATGGAAGGTTTATTTTTAAAATAATATTCAAAATAACGCGCTGTATTGTCACTTCCTGTAGCAATGACTGCATCAAAATCTTCGAGGCGTTGATCACTAAATTTAATTGTTCCTTTTAAATTTGGTTCAATATGGTTGAGATAAGCAACTAAAAAGGGTAGTAGATGTTTATCGTTTGAGGACTGTTTGATGGTTATTTTATGTCCACAAACAAAAGCGGATAAAAAATCATGAAACCCAACAAGCGGAATATTTCCAGCCATAATAATGGCGATGTTCTTTGGGTTTTTTACAGGGATAGAATAGGAGTTTAGCCATTCATTTAGTGGTTTTTCTTGTAGTAAACCGCTCCATTGGTTTAGTGCGTAGCATAAATTATCTTTTGTAAACCACCTATTATGCTCTTCGGCCAATTTGAGTTGATGCTTGAATCCGTCAAAAAATAAATCGTTGTGGAGCGCATCATTTGATTTTTTGTAATCTTTTGAGGAAAATTGGCTTAAAAAAATACCCAATTCTGTAAGAGCACTTATTATATTTTTTTTATGATTCATAATTTGTTTTACCGTAATTTTGGCTTTAATTTTGTGACAAATTTAGTTAATAAATAATCGAAAAACGACTATGGCGATTATAATCACTGATGAATGTATCAATTGTGGTGCTTGCGAGCCCGAATGTCCAAATACAGCCATTTATGAAGGTGCAGACGATTGGCGCTACAAAGATGGTACAAGTTTAGAAGGGCAAATTGTTTTGCCAAATGGTAAACAAGTTGATGCCGATGAGGCACAAATACCTATTAGTGACGAATATTATTTTATTGTCCCCGATAAATGTACCGAGTGTATGGGCTTCCATGAAGAGCCTCAATGTGCAGCAGTATGTCCTGTAGATTGTTGTGTCCCAGATGAAAATAATGTTGAAACGGAAGAGGCGCTTTTAGGAAAACAACGTTTTATGCATCCTGAGGATTAAGATAATTTACTGTATTCTTTTTTTAATGGAAATCATACTTCATTTATGTACTTTTGCACTCAAAACATATATCTATGAAAGCAGGAATCGTTGGATTGCCCAATGTGGGAAAATCAACACTTTTTAATTGTTTATCAAACGCCAAAGCACAAAGTGCCAATTTTCCATTTTGTACCATTGAGCCAAACGTAGGTGTAGTCAATGTTCCAGATCCTAGACTTTCTAAATTAGAATCCCTAGTAAGCCCAGAAAAAGTGATCCCAGCGACTGTAGAAATTGTAGACATTGCAGGTTTGGTAAAAGGCGCTAGCAAAGGCGAGGGGTTAGGCAATCAATTTTTAGGAAACATTAGAGAAACTGATGCGATTTTGCATGTGTTACGTTGTTTTGATAACGATAATATTGTTCATGTCGATGGTAGTATTGACCCTTTAAGAGATAAAGATACTATTGATATGGAATTACAGTTAAAAGACTTAGAAACTGTAGAAAAGAAACTTGAAAAAGTTAAACGTACTGCCAAAACAGGTAATAAAGACGCCCAAAAAGAAGCGCAAGTTTTGGAACACATAAAAGCCCATCTCGAAGCAGGCCAATCCGTTCGAAGTTTGGAGGTTTCAGAAGATGACTTTTTGGCCTATGTCAAACCATTACAATTTATTACTGCCAAACCTGTATTGTATGTCTGTAATGTAGACGAAAATTCTGCAGTAAGTGGCAATGCTTATGTAGAAGAGGTAAGGCGTCTTGTAGCCAACGAAAATGCTGAAGTTTTGGTTTTGGCCGTTGGAACCGAAGCTGACATCAATGAATTGGATGATTTTGAGGAGCGTCAGCTCTTTTTGGAAGATATAGGCTTGGATGAACCAGGTTCTGCAAAATTGATTCGTTCGGCTTACAAATTGCTTAATCTTCAAACCTATTTTACTGCTGGCCCAAAAGAAGTTCGTGCTTGGACCATAAAAATTGGTAGTTTAGCACCACAAGCAGCAGGTGTGATTCACACCGATTTTGAAAAAGGTTTTATCCGTGCTGAAGTCATTGCTTATAACGATTATGTGAGCTATGGCAGTGAAGCCAAAGTCAAAGAAGCAGGGAAAATGCGTGTTGAAGGAAAAAACTATACGGTCAAAGACGGCGATGTAGTACATTTTCTCTTTAATGTTTAAATTATTTCAGGCTTTTTTTAGTTAAAAATGTTCTCAACATTGGCTATTAATTTTTGTTAATTAATTTGTGTTTTAAAGGTTTCTTTTTTTAAGATGAAGTACTATATTAGCACCTAGTCAGAACAACTCTATGGCCCAAAACACAAATTATACAGAAGACAATATTAGATCCTTAGACTGGAAGGAACATATCCGTATGCGCCCAGGAATGTATATTGGAAAACTTGGCGATGGTTCTTCGGCAGACGATGGTATTTACATCCTAGTTAAAGAAGTTTTAGACAATTCCATTGACGAATACGTCATGGGTGCTGGAAAATCTATTGATATTTCTATTCAAGGCAACAAAGTTATTGTCCGTGACTATGGACGTGGTATTCCGCTTGGAAAAGTAGTTGATGTTGTATCAAAAATGAATACCGGAGGGAAATATGACTCCAGAGCCTTCAAAAAATCTGTTGGTTTAAATGGAGTAGGAACAAAAGCCGTTAATGCATTATCGACCTACTTCCGTGTAGAATCCACAAGAGATGGAAAATCTGCATCAGCAGAATTTGAAACAGGGGTTCTTATCAATCAAGAGTTATTAGACGACACCACACGAAGAAAAGGAACCAAAGTCTCTTTTATTCCTGATTCAACCATCTTTAAAAATTATAAGTTTCGAAATGAGTATGTTGCTCGCATGCTCAAAAATTATGTCTATTTAAATCCAGGACTTACTATTACATTTAATGGCGAGAAGTTTTTTAGTGAAAACGGACTGAAGGATTTATTAGAAGATAACTCCAAAGCAGAAGATCGTTTGTATCCTACAATTCATCTTAAAGCTGATGATATTGAGGTGGCGCTTACTCATAGCAAAACACAATATAGCGAAGAATACCATTCTTTTGTAAATGGCCAAAACACCACACAAGGAGGGACGCATTTGGCGGCTTTTAGAGAAGCATTTGTCAAAACCATTCGCGACTTTTTTGGCAAGAATTATGATGCTTCAGATGTTCGGAAATCAATAATTTCGGCAATAGCAATTAAAGTGATGGAACCTGTTTTTGAAAGTCAAACAAAAACAAAACTTGGGTCAACCGATATGGGTGGCGGATTGCCAACGGTACGTACTTTTATCAATGATTTTGTTAAAACACATCTTGACAACTATTTACATAAAAATCCAGACACTGCCGAAGCGATTCAACGAAAAATACTTCAAGCAGAACGCGAAAGAAAAGAGCTTTCTGGTATTCGAAAAATCGCAAAAGAACGCGCCAAAAAAGCAAGTTTACACAACAAAAAACTAAGAGATTGTCGTGTGCATTTTGGTGATGCAAAAAATAACCGTAACCTCGAAACAACACTTTTTATCACCGAAGGGGATTCTGCATCAGGAAGTATCACAAAATCACGTGATGTAAATACTCAAGCGGTGTTTAGTCTAAAAGGAAAACCATTAAACTGCTATGGGCTTACTAAGAAAATTGTTTATGAAAATGAGGAATTTAACCTTTTGCAAGCTGCACTAAATATTGAAGAATCTATTGAAGATTTGCGCTACAATAATATTGTAATTGCTACGGATGCTGATGTTGATGGAATGCACATTCGTTTGTTATTGATTACCTTTTTTCTACAATTTTTTCCAGAACTTATAAAAGAAGGACATCTGTATATATTACAAACGCCTTTATTTCGAGTTCGAAACAAAAAGGAAACGATTTATTGTTATACGGAAGAGGAGCGTATCAATGCAATTGAAAAATTAAAACCAAAGCCTGAAATCACTCGATTTAAGGGATTAGGTGAGATTTCTCCAAATGAATTTAAACACTTTATTGGAGATGATATTCGTTTGGATCCTGTAATGTTAGATTCTGAAATGACAACAGAAGAATTATTGTCATTTTATATGGGTAAAAACACACCAGAGCGTCAAAAGTTTATAATTAATAACCTTAAAGTAGAATTAGATCTTATTGATTCAGAAAAGAAGTAGTTTATGATTGAAGAACAAGACGATTTACATTCAGAGTCCATAGAAAGTCAAGAAACCATCACAAGAGTGACTGGCATGTATAAAGACTGGTTTTTGGACTATGCATCTTATGTAATTTTGGAACGTGCAGTACCTGCCATTGAGGATGGTTTTAAACCTGTTCAGCGCCGTATTCTGCATTCCATGAAAGATTTAGATGATGGTCGCTACAACAAAGTTGCAAACATTGTAGGGCATACTATGCAATACCACCCTCATGGAGATGCGAGTATTGCAGATGCTATGGTTCAAATTGGTCAAAAAGATTTATTAATTGATACTCAAGGGAACTGGGGGAATGTGCTTACAGGCGATCGTGCCGCAGCTTCTAGATACATTGAAGCGCGTTTATCTAAATTTGCGTTAGATGTTGTTTTTAATCCAAAAACAACAGAATGGCAGGCCTCATATGATGGTCGAAGAAAAGAACCTGTAAATCTACCTGTGAAATTTCCATTACTTCTTGCACAAGGAGCAGAAGGTATTGCGGTTGGGTTGTCAACAAAGGTTTTACCGCACAATTTTATAGAACTTATTGAAGCATCAATAAAGCATCTTCAAGGTAAACGTTTTACTATTGTTCCTGATTTTGCAACAGGTGGTATTGCCGATTTCACCAATTACAATGATGGTTTAAGAGGGGGTAAGGTACGTTGTCGAGCGCGTATATCACAATTGAATAAAAACACGCTTGTTATTACAGAGGTTCCTTTTGGAACCACAACTTCATCTTTGATTGACTCTATTCTTAAAGCCAATGATAAAGGTAAAATTAGAGTTAAAAAAATTGAAGATAATACAGCGGCAGATGTTGAAATTTTAGTCCATTTACCCTCTGGAATATCACCCGATAAAACCATTGATGCACTTTTTGCTTTTACAAATTGTGAAACCTCAATTTCTCCTTTAGGTTGTGTTATTGAAGATAATAAACCCTTGTTTGTAGGTGTATCTGAAATGCTCAGGCGCTCAACAGACCACACGGTTGAGTTGTTGAAACTAGAACTAGAAATCAAATTACAAGAGTTAGATGAGCAGTGGCATTTTGCATCACTCGAGCGTATTTTTATTGAAAATAGAATTTATCGAGATATTGAAGAAGAAGAGACTTGGGATGGTGTTATTTCTGCAATAGATCGAGGACTTAAACCTCATATTGACCATCTTAAACGTGCAATAACAACAGAAGATATTACACGATTGACTGAAATTCGTATCAAAAGAATTTCAAAATTTGATATTGACAAGGCCCAACAAAAAATTGAAGCATTAGAGGCTCAAATTGAAGAAACTAAAGCTCATTTGGCAACAATTATTGATTATACCATTGCATATTTTAAACGATTAAAAACTGAATACGGTGAAGGTAAAAATCGTAAAACAGAAATCAAAGTCTTTGATGATGTAGATGTTACAAAAGTAGTTATTAGAAACACAAAACTATTTGTTAATAGAGAGGAAGGTTTTATTGGAACAGGTCTCAAGCGAGACGAATATGTTTGTGATTGTAGCGACATTGATGATATTATTGTATTTACAAAAGACGGAAAAATGATGGTCACAAAAGTGGGTACAAAAACTTTTGTGGGAAAAAATATTATTCATGTTGCAGTATTTAAGAAAAAAGATACGAGAACCATTTACAACATGATTTATCGCGATGGAAAAGGAGGACCATCTTATATCAAACGATTTGCTGTAACTTCAATCACAAGAGATAGAGAATATGACTTAGGAAAAGATAAAGCTGGGACAACGGTTTGGTATTTTTCTGCAAATCCAAATGGTGAGGCAGAAGTAGTTACTGTTTTGCTTCGTCAAGTTGGAAGTATTAAAAAATTGAAATGGGATGTCAACTTTGCCGATATTTTAATCAAAGGCCGAACATCTAAAGGAAATTTAGTTACCAAATACGCTATTAAGCGGATTGAATTGAAAGAAAAAGGAGTGAGTACTCTAAAGCCACGAAAAATATGGTTTGATGAAACGGTCCAACGTCTCAATGTAGACGAACGTGGAGAACTTATTGGAGAATTTAGAGGGGAAGACCGTATTTTGGTCATCACACAATCTGGTATTGTAAAAACTATTGTCCCAGATATTACAACACATTTTAGTGATGATATGATTGTATTGGAAAAATGGATGCCAAATAAACCCATTTCTGCTATTTATTTTGATGGTGCTAAAGAAAAATACTTCGTTAAACGTTTTCTTATTGAAAACGAAAACAAAGAAGAAGTATTTATTTCCTCTCATGCCTCAAGTACGCTAGAAATTGTTAGCACCGACTGGCGACCAGTGGTCGAAATCACATTTGCTAAAGATAGAGGTAAAGAGCGTAAACCAAATCAAATGATTGATGTTGAGCAGTTTATAGATGTTAAAGGGATTTCAGCACAAGGGAATCAGTTATCAAGACTGAAAGTAAATCAAATAGATTTATCTGAACCATTACCATATGAAGCTCCAGAAGAAGTACATGCCGATGAGCTTGAGGTTGTAGATGAAGAAGTTATTACCACAAATACTGCTATTGATGTGTCAGATGAAATTTCTTCGACTACAAATTCAGCAGAAACCTCTGAAATAACAACTCTAACAGAAAATAAAGAAGACTCCGCAGGAGATCCAGAGGGTCAGATTACCTTATTTTAATTGATGCGCTTGGCTTCGCCCTTTTGTTTGATAGGACTTCCAACGTAACCATATTCAAATATGTATGTATCTTTTGTTGTAGTAAGGATTTTTAAATGAACATCCTTTTGTTCAGCTCTATTTTTCGGATTAATAGTCTTAAAAATCATTTCACAATCATTAATCCAACGTACAAATGCACTATCTGTTTTTGTGTTAAAACGCTCAATTTGTAAGGTTTCGGTACGCGTAAATTCCGAAGTGTAGTTTGTTCCGTCTATATTGATTGTGCTCTGAAACGTACCAGTTTTATAATCCTGGCAATTTCTTTCTATTTGATAACAAGAAGATGTGAGTAAAATAATTAAAAAGCAGAAGTATTTCATATTGCAAAAATACAAAAAGATAGCGTTACTCCATTACATCAGGGTGGTATCCTTCAAAAGTACCATCTCTATAGAAAATCACAATACGGTCAATGTTTTTCGATTGGGTTTGTGAATTAATATGCTTTGACTGCAAAACTTCTGTTTGAGTTATAGTGTCTTTTGTTGCGGTAGAGGAGGAGCTATTTATCATATCGCCAGTTCCGTTTAGCAACCAATACAAGTTGACATCCGGAAAGGCTGTATTTAGCTTTAGGATAAAATCCAAACTAGGCTTATTTCGTCCACTCAAAATGTGAGAAATACTTGACCTTTGTACTTGAATTAATTCAGCAAAAGCAGATGCAGACAGTCCATAATAATCCATTATTTTGTTCAGTTGTTTGCTAAATTTGTTTGTGTTTATCATAGGTTACAAATGTATATAAAATAATTAGTTACAAATGTAAAATGATATAAAATAATGATACACGGCGATTCAAATAATTAAACTTAAACTTTATATTGAAATATTTAATATGCTGATTTACAGTTATATATGTCTTTTTTAAAACTTTAATCAATAGTATTGTTGTTTAAACTTAAAAAAACGTATACAATTGTAAACAAACAAGCCAATCAAATTATTTACAAATGTAAAAAACTTATTGTTTACTTTTGTAGCACACAAAAAACAAACCATGGAATCGATAAACGATTTTGTTTTAAATTATGACCAGAACAAAGCAAAAGCTTTGTCGGGAAGATATATCACAAATCATGCTATTTTACCATTACTAAAAGTATTGCCAAATGCGTTCAAATATGAAGTCATTGGTCATTCGGAGCAAAATCGACCTATATATAGCGTAAAAATTGGTACAGGGAAAATAAAAATATTGATATGGTCTCAAATGCATGGCAACGAATCCACCTGCACAAAAGCCCTTTTTGATATATTTAATGTTTTAAAAACAACTTCATTTGACACTATTTTACGGGAATGTTCATTATTTATTATACCTATATTAAACCCTGATGGCGCAGAGTCTTACACCCGAAAAAATGCAAATCAAGTTGACATTAATAGAGACGCCGTTGATTTATCGCAATCGGAAAGCAAAGTTTTACGTGCTGTATTTGATGCTATTAGTCCTGATTATGGTTTTAATATGCACGATCAACGAACACTTTTTAATGTTGGAAAAAATAATGCGCCAGCTACAGTTAGTTTTTTGTCTCCTGCTCAAGACCAGGCATTGACTTTAACACCAAATCGCTTGCGTGCAATGTCTGTAATTCATCAAATGAATTTAGTGTTACAAAAACATATTCCGGCGCAAATAGGGCGTTTTGATGATGCTTTTAATATTAATTGTGTAGGAGATAATTTTCAAGCGCAAGGCACCTCGACAATTTTATTTGAAGCAGGTCATTTTCATAAGGACTATAACAGAGAAGAATCCCGTAAATTTATTGCATTTGCCACTCTGCAAGCTTTATTATGTATAAGTGCTAATTCAGTAAATGAAAATGACTATGAGAATTACCTTCAAATTCCTGAAAACAACACTTTATTTTTTGATGTGCTAATTAAAAACGCACTAATTCGTAAGGATAATGAAGAGAGTGTAAATGATATTGGAATTATTTTTGAGGAAATTTTAAACAATGGAGAGATATTATTTCTTCCAAAAATTAAATCTATTGGAAATTTATCATCTTATTTTGGTCATAAAACTATCAATGCGGATAAGAAATTAGTTCAAGAAGTTAGCGGTATATCAATAGAACCAGATGCTGATTTTTGCAATATTGTTATTGGAAATAGTGAAATTTCACTATTACTTAACAATAACTTAACTTAATTGCTATTTTGTTGATTATAATTTATTAAATTTGTCTTTTTAATCAAAATACTTTACAAACCAAAAAAAATTATGGCAAAGTTTAAATTAGACGAAATCGACCACCAAATTCTTAACATGCTTATCGACAATACACGTATTCCATTTACGGATATTGCAAAAAAACTATTGATATCTGCGGGGACAGTGCATGTTAGAGTGAAAAAAATGGAAGATGCAAAAATCATCAAGGGCTCGTCGTTGACTTTAGATTACCAAAAACTAGGTTATACCTTTATTGCTTATGTTGGAATTTTCCTTCAAAACACTTCACAAACTAAATTTGTACTTCAGCGTATTAAAGAAATTCCTCATGTAACAGTGGCACACATCACAACAGGGAAGTTTAATATTTTCTGTAAAATTCGTGCGAAAAGTACTACTCACGCTAAAGAAATAATTTTCAAGATCGATGATATAGACGGAATTTACAGAACGGAAACTATGATTTCTCTTGAAGAAAGCATCAATGATAAAAAACGTTTGATGCATTCAATTTTCAACGAGCTTCAGTAGTTTATTTAGAATAAAAGTCAAATGCTTCATTAATTAGAGCATTTTCGACTTCTACATCAATTTGACATTTTCCAATGGACTCTAGTAATACAAATTTTACTTTTCCATGACTATTTTTCTTGTCGGATTGCATTAAATCGGTGATTTGCTTTTTGCTATCATCATCGAAAAACATATTTGGGTAAGTTGTTTTAAAAGTTTCTTTAATCCCATATAAATCAGTGATTGGAAGTCCACAGATTTTCGACGAAAGGTATCCTTCAAGAATCATTCCTATTGCAATAGCTTCGCCGTGCAAAAGAGTTTTTATGTTCTCATTATCTAGACAATACGATTCAATGGCATGACCTAAAGTATGGCCGAAATTTAAGATTTTTCGAAGCCCCATTTCGTTAGGGTCCTTACTAACAACATTGTTTTTTATGGCAACAGAATGATGAATCAATTCATCTAAATCGTTCAAAGTAAGTTGTTTTAGATGTCTAAGTTGCTCCCAATATTTTTGATCCTGAATTAATCCATGCTTGAGCATTTCTGCAAATCCAGATCGCAGCTCGTTATTTGGTAGGGTATCTAAAAAACGAGGGTCAATAAGTACCATATCTGCAAAAGTGATAGTGCCGATTTGATTTTTTGAAAGATCTAAATCTACACCCGTTTTTCCGCCAACAGAAGCATCGACCATAGCTAACAAAGTTGTAGGAACATTAATGAATTTTATACCTCGTTTGAATGTTGAAGCTACGAATCCCCCTAAATCTGTAACAACGCCACCTCCAAGATTTATTAATAATGATTTTCGGTCTGCAGAAAGCTCCGATAATGTACGCCAAACACCCATACATGTCTCGATAGTTTTGTGTATTTCTCCACTTTGAATTTCAATAATCTCAATGGTTCCATCAAATCGTATTTGACTTAAAAAATGAGGTAAGCAATGTTCGTGAGTATTTTCATCGACTAAAAGAAATATTTTTGAAAATTTTTCTTTTTTGAGATAGATATCTAAAGACTTGTAAGCCAAATCTTTAAAATGGATTTCGTAAGATGTTGTTTGAATTGATTTCATTTTTGTGCTTCAAATATAGTATGAAATTTATTAAATATTAATAATTTTGAAACAACAAAAAAATATTTTATTAAGTATGTCAAACTCCAAGGTAGATTTTAGCAATACAAAAGTTGCCTTTCATCTGAAAAAAGATGCTGAACTCGAACGCGCATATTTTCTCTTTAAGATGATTTCAAATGAACCTTTGGTGCGTATTGGAACAGCAGCAACTAATTTTGCACTCAAAACCCATTTACCTGTCGAGGGACTCATACGAGCTACTGTTTTTGATCATTTTTGCGGTGGTGTAAATGCAGAGGATTGTATGACAAAAATAGATCAAATGTACAATAGTGGTGTATATAGTGTTTTGGATTATTCTGTTGAAGGTAAGCAAGAGGAAGAGCAGTTTGAGCGAATTTTAAATCAAATGTGCACCCTTGTAGATTTTGCAGATGAAAAAGAAGCAATGCCATTTGCAGTGTTTAAACCTACCGCAGTTGGACGTTTTGAAATTTATAAAAAAATAAGTAATGCAATTGCGTTAACGCCTGAAGAACAACAAGAATGGGAGCGTATTCGAGAGCGTTTTCATAAAATTTGCAGCTACGGAAAAGAAAAAAATATAGCCATTTTAGTTGATGCTGAAGAAAGTTGGATGCAATCTGCAGCGGATGATTTATTGTTGGAATTGATGCGCACATACAACAAGGACAAGGTGGTTGTTTATAATACACTTCAAGCCTATCGTTGGGATCGATTGGAGTATTTAAAGCAAATTCACTTAAAAGCTAAAAAAGAGAGTTTTAAACTGGGTTTTAAGCTAGTTCGTGGTGCATATATGGAAAAGGAAAGAGCGCGCGCAAAAAGACTAGATTATACTTCTCCAATATGCATTAGCAAATCAGCAACAGATCTTCAATTCAATGATTGTTTGAAATATATGCTCGATGATATTGAAACTATATCTGTTTTTCTTGGAACTCATAATGAACAAAGCACACAATTAGCACTGAATCATATGAGTAATTATAAAATCAAAGTAAATGACAATCGAGTTTGGTTTGGACAATTATTTGGCATGAGTGATCATATTAGTTTTAATTTAGCCAAAAATGGATACAATGTTGCCAAATATATGCCTTTTGGCCCAGTTAGAGATGTTATGCCATATCTGATACGAAGAGCAGAAGAAAACACATCTGTGGCTGGACAGACTAATAGAGAGTTATCACTTATTCGTGAAGAGAGAAAAAGAAGGAAATTATAATTATTCTTTTAAATTAACACTAAGAACAGTTGCATTTGTTTCACAATTTTCAACAAAAATTTCGATTGTATTGTATGCAATTGTATAGCGTTTGCAACTGTCTATTCTTGTTTCACTTTTACTAAAATCAACATTACCTTTTTTTAATACTTCATTAAGTCTCAGCGAATCAATATCAAATGCTTCTAATTGTGATTGAATATTTGAATTAATAATTAATGATTTTGTTGAAATATTTTTTAAAACCCTTGCATTTGGGCCATATGAACAACTTGTCTTTTTTCCACTAAGGAAAAACATCAAGAATATTAATCCAATAGAAAAACCTCCTAAATAGAATCCTAAACGATGAATAAATTTCATAATTGTAATTAAAAAATTAAAAGATTTAAATCGTTGCAATCCAGATCAAACCAATTGGAGATACTTTTATTGGTAATTACACCATGATATACATAAAGCCCATTTTTTAAACCATGATCTTGACGAATTGCATTTTCTAGTCCACCTGCTTCTGCTATTTGTAAAATATACGAAGTAAAAATATTGCTCAACGATACGGATGAAGTCCTCGAATATCGCGCTGGAATATTGGGAACACAATAATGAATTACGCCATGCTTTTCAAAAGTTGGATTGTCATGTGTTGTAAGCTCACTTGTTTCAAAACAACCACCCATATCAATACTCACATCGATAATTACAGCACCTTCTTTCATAGATTCCACCATAGCTTCATTGACGAGTATTGGTGCTCTGTTTTTTCCTTTTGTAGCACCTACAGCAACGTCACATCGCATGAGTGCCTTCATCAAATTTTTGGGTTGCATTGTAGAGGTGTAGATTCGTTGTCCTACATTCGCTTGTAATGTTCTTAGTTTTGAAATTGAACTATCAAACACTTTTACATTTGCACCAAGACCAAGAGCTGATTTTGTAGCAAATTCTCCTACAATTCCTGCACCAATCACTACAACTTCTGTAGGTGGAACACCACTAATGTTTCCCAACAAAAGACCATTCCCTTGATTTGTTATGGACATAATTTCTGCTGCAATTTGTATAGAAGCAGTTCCAGCAATTTCACTCAATTGTCGTACTGCAGGAAAAGCCCCTTCACTGTCTTTAATAAATTCAAATCCAAGTGCAGTAATTTTCTTATTTGTAAGAGCTTCAAAATAACTTTTTTGTTGCATTTTTAATTGAAGTGCCGAAATAAGAATTGTGTTAGGTTTTATAAGTTCAATTTCTTTTAAAGTAGGGGGTTCTACTTTTAAAATCATTGGGCAAGCAAAAACTTTTGCTGTATTTTTAGTAATTTCTGCACCCGCTTCGCTGTATTCTTGGTCATCAAAAGCTGCATTTTCTCCTGCTCCAGATTCAATGAGTATACGATGCCCATTATTTGTAAGAGCAGAAACAGCATCGGGAGTCAGGCAAATGCGTTTTTCTTGAAAAGAAGTTTCCTTTGGCAATCCAATACAAAGTTTCTCGTTCTGGTTTGAAACTTCCAAACGTTCTTCTTTTGGCATTAATTGGGCTTTTGAAAAAGGTGAGATTGGTTGTTGCATAATTTTGTAATGTTTCTGCAAATTACAATTATTTTTAAAGCAGTTTAAAAAATTTCACTTTCAAAACATTCTATGGTTCGGCAATTATCTGGTTCAATAGTCAAATGTACGTTAATTACATCTGAAGGAAGTAGTGTTTTTATTTTATCAGGCCACTCAATAAAATTCCAATACCCTGAACAAAAATAATCTTCAACACCAATGTCTAGAGCTTCGTAGTGGTTTTTGATGCGATAAAAATCAAAATGATATACATAATCATTTTCTACTTCATATTCATTAACAATTGAGAACGTTGGGCTAGAGGCTTCCTCTGTGCCGCCAAGTGAACGAACTAGAGCGCTAATAAGTGTAGTTTTTCCAGCACCCATTTCACCATTAAATAGGATGATTTTGTTATTGAAGCTTTTGATAAGTTGACTTGCAATTCGATCAATATCTTCTAAGGCAAATGTTGTTTTCATTTTTATCTGGGTAAGAGTACTGCAAAAGGTATTAATATTTCTTCTAAAGAAATTCCTCCATGCTGATATGAATTTCTATAATAATTTACATAGTGATTGTAATTATTTGGGTATGCAAAAAAAGAATATTCTTTAGCAAAAATAAAAGAACTATTCATTGATATCAATGGCAATTCCACAAGCTTTGGGTCTTTTACTGCAAAAACCTCTTTTTCTTCATAACTCAAGCTTCTACCAGTTTTATAGCGTAAGTTTAAACTTGTGTCTTTGTCTCCAATGACTTTAGATGGATTTTTAACATTTACAGTTCCGTGGTCTGTAGTAATTATCAATTTTATATTAAGTTCCTGAGCTTGTTTGATGATATCCAAGAGAGGTGAATTTTTAAACCAACTTTGAGTTAACGATCGGTATCCTTTATCATCTGAAGCAAGTTCTTTTACAACATCCATTTCTGTTTTTGAATGCGACAGCATGTCAACAAAATTATATACCAAAACAGTTAAGTCATTATTTGCTTTTGTCTTAAAATTTTCAGCAAGCTTTTTTCCATCTTTTAAATTTGTTATTTTAATGTATTCATGAGATAAATGATTGAGATTCAATCTTTTTAGCTGTTCTTCTAAAAACTGTGCTTCATACAGATTTTTTCCTCCTTCATCGGTATCATTTTTCCAGTAATTTGGATATAATCTCTCCATTTGCTTTGGCATCAAACCAGAAAATAAGGCATTTCGAGCATATTGAGTGGCAGTGGGGAGTATGCTGTAGTACATGCTGTTTTCAGTGGTTTTATAATATGTATTTACACTAGACTCAATAGATTTCCATTGATCAAACCGCAAATTATCAATTACAATCAAAAGTGTAGGTTGATTTTCAGACAGTTGAGGAGCAATTTTAGTGTTAAAAAGAGTATGAGACAAAACAGGAGCTTCTGAGCTTTCAAACCAAGCAGGGTAGTTTTTTTCTATAAATTTTCCAAACTGCTGGTTGGCTTCAAGTTTTTGTGCTTCTAATATTTCCTGAAGTGTATCATCTTGTGAATCTTCTAATTTGAGCTCCCAAAACACTATTTTTTGGTATAAATTTTTCCAATCTTCAAAAGTTCTTATTGACATCATTTCCATAGAAATTTTTCTAAACTCTTGTAGATAACTTGAAGATGTTTTTTCAGAAACCAATCGGCTGTGATCCAAGTTTTTTTTCAAACTCAGCAAAATTTGGTTTGGATTTACAGGCTTAATTAAGTAGTCGGCAATTTTGCTGCCAATAGCCTCTTCCATAATATATTCTTCTTCACTTTTGGTAATCATTACCACCGGGATATTGGATTTTTGTTTTTTTAGTTCTGTGAGTGTTTCTAGCCCAGAAAGTCCAGGCATATTTTCATCCAAAAAAACAATGTCAAAATCCTGCTCTGCAAACACTTCAAGGGCTTCTGTGCCGCTATTACAAGGGGTGATTTTATAGTTTTTTTGTTCTAAAAATATAATATGGGGCTTTAGATAAGATATTTCATCATCAACCCATAAAATGTGTATACTGCTCATAAAGTGTCTAAATTAAGAATATAAGTCTTGTGATTTTATTACTTTTACACTTCAATTAATCGGTTTCTGTTTTCAGGATACAAAATAAAACTAAATAAGTTTGAATACTAGCAATAAGCTCAAAATATTTAACGATCCAATTTATGGATTTATTACAATTCCAAATCCTTTAATTTTTGATCTTATTGCTCATCCATATTTTCAACGTTTACGAAGAATTACTCAAATGGGATTATCTTATTTGGTCTATCCAGGAGCACATCATACGAGATTTCATCATGCTTTGGGGTGCTTGCATTTGATGCAAAAGGTAGTAAGAATTTTAACTTTTAAGGGGGTTTCAATTTCTCAAGACGAGGAAAATGCATTGTATGTTGCCATTTTATTACACGATATTGGCCATGGCCCTTTTAGCCACGCCATGGAGCATAGTATCGTGCATAATATTGATCATGAGTCCATTTCGTTACGTTTTATGGAGCAATTAAATCGTGAGTTTAAAGGTCAATTGAGTTTGGCTATTACAATGTTTAAAGGAGATTATCCTCGTAAATTTTTTGGTCAGTTGATTTCTAGTCAATTGGATATGGATCGCTCAGATTATTTGAAACGCGATAGTTTCTACACTGGAGTTTCAGAAGGAAATATCAATAGTGAACGTTTGATTTCGATGATGAATGTTGTTGAAGATCAACTGGTTATAGAGAAAAAAGGGATATTTTCTATTGAAAAATTCCTTACAGCTCGCCGTTTGATGTATTGGCAAGTTTATTTGCATAAAACAAGTTTGGTTGCTGAGCAGATGATAATTAATGTGCTTAAACGTGCAAAAATTCTTGCTCAACAATCCGTTGAACTTAACGTTAGCTCATCATTTGAATTTTTTTTAAAAGAAACTATTGATAACACAAATTTTGATTCACATGTGTTAAACCAATTTTCAGAATTAGACGATTATGATATTATTGCAGCTTTAAAGTCGTGGCAAAATCACCCTGACGCTGTTTTGAGTAATTTGTCTGCTCGGTTGCTTGATCGTAAACTTTTTAAGATTAAATTTTTAAAAAAAAGTCAAATACCTGAAGCTTTAAAGCAATTAAAAAATAATTGTTTAAAACGCATAAATTGCACAAAAGATGATGCCTCTTATTTCGTTTTTTCTGGAACAATCAAAAACACAGCCTACAAACCATATGAAGATGGAATATCAATTTTACACAAAGATGGCACAATTTCAGATGTCATAGATGCGTCTGACAATCTGAATCTCAAAGGGTTATCCAAAACAGTAAAGCGTCATTATATATGCTTTCCAAAAGAGTTGCTTTGATTATTTTTTATATTTTTGCATTGCAATGAAATTTACAGCTAACCAAATAGCAGAATTACTCAACGGTGAAATTGTTGGTAATGAAAATGCTGAAGTCTTTACACTTTCAAAAATAGAAGAGGGTAAAAAAGGGTCATTGACATTTTTATCAAACCCAAAATATACCCCTTTTATATATTCTACAAATGCCACAATTACTATCGTTAATGATGGTTTTGTTGCAGAAAAGGAAATCAACACAACACTCATAAAAGTTGCTAATGCTTATGCCGCATTTTCTACGCTTTTAGAGCATTACAATTTTATCAAAAACAATAAAACAGGAATTGAGGAACCAGTTTCTATTGCTAAGTCTGCCATCATTGGCGATGATATTTTCGTAGGCGCGTTTACATCTATTGGTGAAAATGTTCACATTGGTAACAATGTAAAAATATATCCAAACTGTTTTATCGGTGATAATGTTACTATTGGAGATCATACTACCATTTTTGCAGGAGCAAAAATTTATTCTGACTGTTGTATTGGTTCACATTGCAATATTGATGCTTCAGTTGTTGTTGGTGCAGACGGATTTGGTTTTTCTCCAGATGAAAATGGGGTTTATAGCAAAGTTCCTCAAATAGGAAATGTTATTATAGAAGATCATGTTGATATTGGTGCGGCAACCACTATAGACCGTGCAACGCTAGGGTCTACTGTTATAAAAAAAGGGGTGAAGCTTGACAATCAAATACAAATTGCTCACAACGTAGTCATTGGAGAACATACTGTAATTGCTGCGCAAACAGGTATTGCTGGTTCCACAAAAATTGGTAAACATTGCCAAATTGGTGGTCAAGTTGGAATTGTAGGACACGTTACAATAGGTAACCATGTAAAGATTCAAGCGCAGTCAGGAATATCAAAAAATATAGCCGATAATGAAGTGCTTCAGGGAACACCAGCATTTGGCTATGGCGACTATTATAAATCTTATGTGCATTTTAAAAACCTTCCACAGCTTGCAAAAGATATAGAAGAGCTAAAAAAAAATAAAAAATGATAACGAAAACCCAATCTAAACAAACTACCATTGCCAAACCTGTATCTCTAACAGGAGTTGGTCTTCATACAGGAGAAAATGTCGTCTTAAATTTTCTTCCTTCTGATCCTAATACAGGTTACGCCTTTAAGAGAGTAGATCTCGAGGGCGAACCTATAATTAAGGCAGATGCAAATTTGGTAACAAACACCCAAAGAGGAACTTGCTTAGAAAAAAATGGAGTTTCAATCCAAACGTGTGAACATGTGCTTGCAGCACTTGTTGGTTTACAAATCGACAATGTAATTATAGAATTGAACACCTCTGAACCTCCAATAATGGATGGTTCATCAAAGTTTTTTGTAGAAGCACTAGAAACTGCAGAAATTGTAGAACAAGACGCGCTCAGAGAAGTTTTTGTTGTCAAAGATGTAATTTCATATATTGATGAAGAAACTGAAAGTGAAATTACAATCATTCCGTCTGAGGAATATCAAGTGACAACCATGGTAGATTTTGGAACAAAGGTCCTAGGTACTCAAAACGCCACACTTCAAAAACTATCAAGTTTTAAAGATGATATTTCCAATTCAAGAACTTTTAGTTTTTTACATGAATTGGAAATGCTTTTGGAACATGGTCTTATTAAAGGTGGAGATTTAAACAATGCAATTGTTTATGTAGACAAACCTTTGTCTGAAGAAACGATGAAAAAATTAAAAGTCGCATTTAATAAAGATTCTATTTCTGTAAAGCCAAATGGTATTTTAGATAATTTAACGCTTCATTACCCAAATGAAGCAGCACGCCACAAACTATTGGATGTCATTGGCGATTTGGCGCTTATAGGAACGAGAATTCAAGGAAAAGTAATTGCAAATAAGCCAGGGCATTTTGTTAACACACAGTTTGCTAAAAAAATGGCCAAAATCATCAAAAATGAACGCAGAAATAACGTTCCAATTGTAGACCTCAATCAAACTCCAGTAATGGATGTCAATGCCATTATGGATATGCTACCACATCGCCCGCCGTTTTTGTTGCTCGATAAGGTTTTTGAATTGTCACCAAACCATGTGATTGGCTCCAAGAATGTAACAATGAATGAATCATTCTTTAAAGGTCATTTTCCTGGTGCTCCAGTAATGCCAGGTGTTTTGATAGTGGAAGCTATGGCACAAACAGGCGGAATTTTGGTCTTAAATACAGTACCAGATCCAGAAAATTATCTTACTTTTTTTATGAAGATTGATAAAGTGAAATTCAAACAAAAAGTAGTTCCTGGTGATACACTTATTTTTAGCTGTTCGCTTATTACCCCAATTCGAAGAGGAATCTGCCATATGCAAGGTTATGCCTATGCTAATGGCAAGCTTTGTGCCGAAGCTGAACTAATGGCTCAGATATCAAAAGTTAAATAAATATATTCAAATGAATCAACCTTTAGCATACGTTCATCCTGGTGCAAAAATTGCAAAAAATGTTGTAATTGAACCCTTTACAACGATAAATAACAATGTTGTTATTGGAGAGGGGACATGGATTGGCTCAAACGTTACCATAATGGAAGGTGCGCGCATTGGAAAAAATTGTAGTATATTTCCTGGATCAGTCATTTCTGCTAGTCCACAAGATTTGAAATATAATGATGAAGATACAACAGTTGTCATTGGAGATAATGTTACTATTCGTGAATGCGTCACTATAAATAGAGGTACAACAGATCGCATGAAAACAGTAATTGGTGATAATTGCTTAATTATGGCTTATTGTCACATTGCTCATGATTGTATTGTAGGTAAAAACTGTATTTTCTCGAACAACAGTACACTTGCAGGGCATATTACTGTTGGTGATTATGTAGTTCTTGCAGGAATGACTGCTGTACATCAATTTTGCTCAATTGGAAACCATGCTTTTGTAACTGGAGGGTCTTTGGTCAGAAAAGATGTTCCTCCATATGTAAAAGCCGCTCGTGAACCACTATCTTACGTGGGGATCAATTCTGTTGGATTGCGACGTAGAGGGTATACCACAGAAAAAATTAGAGAAATACAAGGAATATATAGATTACTATATCAAAAAAATTACAATAACTCTCAAGCTTCAGCCATTATTGAAGCTGAAATGGAAGCCACTCCGGAACGCGATGAAATCTTACAATTTATCAAGAATTCTCACCGCGGTATTATGAAAGGCTACTTTAAATCAAACTAAAATACTATGGCAAATACTTCAGACATCAGAAATGGATTGTGCATTCGATACAACCATGATATTTTTAAAATCATTGAATTTTTACATGTTAAACCTGGTAAAGGCCCTGCTTTTGTGAGAACAAAACTCAAAAGTGTAACTACAGGAAAAGTTATAGATAATACCTTTTCTGCAGGTCATAAGATTGAAGATGTTCGTGTAGAAACACACAAATTCCAGTATTTGTACCCTGAGGGTGATGTATTTCATTTTATGAATGTTGAGGATTACAATCAAATTACATTGAATAAGACTGCTATTGATAATCCAGGTCTTCTGAAAGAGGGTGAGGTGGTTACAGTAATTATTAATTCAGAGGACGATATGCCGTTATCTGTTGAAATGCCAGCAAGTGTTATTTTGGAGGTTACATCAACAGAACCAGGAGTTAAAGGCAATACGGCTACCAACGCTACAAAACCCGCAACAGTTGAAACAGGTGCCACTATAAGCGTTCCATTATTCATAAATGAGGGCGATAAAATTAAAGTAGAAACTGCTAAAGGCACATACAAAGAACGCGTTAAGGAATAAATTACTATGAAATTTCCCACATCGCACTCACTAAAAAATATTGCAAACCTTTTGGGGTGTTCCTATGTGGGTCCAGATGAATTTCCAGTTTTGGGCATGAATGAAATTCATGTTGTAACTGCCGGAGATATTGTTTTTGTTGATCATCCAAAGTATTATGATAAAGCATTAAATTCTGCAGCAACAGTAGTCCTGATTAACAAAAAGGTAGAGTGTCCTGAAGGTAAAGCGCTTTTGATTTCAGATGACCCGTTTCGGGATTTTAACACACTTACACAGTATTTCAAGCCTTTTATACCATCATCGGTTAGTATAGACCCTACGTCACAAATAGGCGAGGGGACACAACTTCAACCTCATGTTTTTGTTGGTCCACATGTAAAAATTGGAAAAAATTGTTTGATTCATGCCAATGTAACTATTGTAAAGGATACTGTTATTGGCGATAATGTTGTAATTGGTTCGGGGACAGTAGTTGCTGGAGATGCGTTTTATTACAAAAATCGTCCAGAGGGTTTTGATCAATTGTTGTCTGGCGGTCGTGTAG
Source organism: Flavobacteriaceae bacterium (assembly GCA_965662485.1). Taxonomy (GTDB): domain Bacteria; phylum Bacteroidota; class Bacteroidia; order Flavobacteriales; family Flavobacteriaceae; genus UBA3537. The sequence goes on from CBFIIL010000008.1 coordinate 23,282, forward strand.
TTATAGAAAATGATGTTCATATTGGAACGGGATGTACGATAGATCGTGGTGTTACAGGTGATACCACTATAGGAGAAGGTTCAAAATTGGATAATCAAATTCAAATTGGCCATGACACTGTTTTAGGAAAAAAATGTCTTATTGCTTCTCAAACTGGTATTGCAGGATGTTGTATTTTGGAAGATGAAGTAACTCTTTGGGGACAAGTCGGAACAAACAGTGGAATTACTATAGGCAAAAAAGCTGTTGTTTTAGGGCAAACCGGTGTTACTAAATCTGTTGCTGGAGGTAAAACCTATTTCGGAACACCTATCCAAGAATCCAGAACAAAGCTAAAAGAAATGGCCGCATTACGTCATTTACCAGAGCTACTGCAAAAGTTGAAAGAAAAGTAAAAATTATTTTTATAAATCGACTTCAAAAAATTACATTTGTATCAATCAAAAATCAACTTCAATGAGTGTTTTAGTTAACAAAGATTCAAAAATAATTGTACAAGGATTTACAGGCAGTGAAGGCACATTTCATGCGTCTCAAATGATTGCTTACGGCACCAACGTTGTTGGTGGTGTTACACCAGGAAAAGGAGGGCAAACGCACCTTGATAAACCAGTTTTTAATACCGTAAAGGAAGCTGTTGAACAAGTCAGTGCCAATACAACTATTATTTTTGTACCTCCAGCCTTTGCAGCTGATGCTATTATGGAAGCCGCTGATGCGGGAATTGAAGTCATCATTACCATTACAGAAGGTATTCCTGTTGCTGATATGATTAAAGCATCAGATTATATAAAAGATAAAAACTGCCGATTGGTTGGGCCAAATTGCCCAGGGGTAATTACACCAGATGAGGCCAAAGTAGGTATTATGCCTGGATTTGTATTTAAAAAAGGTGATGTGGGTGTGGTCTCTAAATCTGGAACCCTTACTTACGAAGCTGCAGACCAAGTGGTAAAACAAGGTTTGGGTGTTTCAACTGCCATTGGTATTGGTGGTGACCCTATTATTGGAACAACAACTAAAGAAGCCTTAGAATTACTTATTAATGACAAAGAAACCAATTGTGTAGTAATGATTGGTGAAATTGGCGGACAATTGGAAGGCGATGCTGCACAATGGTATAAAGAAAGTGGAAGCACAAAACCTGTTGTAGGGTTTATTGCTGGTGAAACTGCACCTGCTGGACGTACTATGGGACATGCTGGAGCTATTGTTGGTGGAAGCGACGATACGGCACAAGCCAAAAAACGAATTATGCGAGAGTGTGGTATTCATGTGGTCGATTCTCCTGCAGAAATTGGTAAAAAAGTGGCTGAAGTATTAGGGTAAAATGTTTTTAAGCTTGTTTAAGCCCAACTTCGAAAGGTTAATTTAGTACTAAATCATATTACTTTATAAATTGTATTCAACAATTTGATTTGAAGTATGCTTACAATTCTCTATTTTTGCAAAAAAATTAAAGACATACATGCTTTCAGTTTCAAACTTATCGGTTCAATTTGGCAAGCGCATCCTTTTTGACGAAGTCAACGTTACTTTTAACAGTGGTAATTGCTATGGTATTATTGGTGCCAATGGTGCCGGAAAATCAACATTTCTAAAAATTCTTTCTGGAACTCAAGAAGCAACATCTGGCCACGTACATTTGGAACCAGGAAAACGTATGTCAGTTTTGGAACAAAACCATAACCTATACGATAGTCATACTGTACTAGAAACCGTACTTATGGGAAACAAGCCTTTGTTTGCCATTAAGTCTGAAATTGATGCACTTTACAATGATTATAATGACGCTAACGCCGATAGAATAGGGGAGCTACAAGTGCAATTTGAAGAAATGGATGGGTGGAATGCCGATAGCGATGCTGCTGCCATGCTATCCAATCTTGGAATCAAAGAAGAATTACACTATACGGCTATGGCCGATTTAGACGGTAAACAAAAGGTTCGCGTGCTTTTGGCACAAGCGCTTTTTGGTTCGCCCGATGTGCTTATTATGGATGAGCCTACCAATGATTTGGATTATGAAACGATTGCATGGTTAGAAAACTTTTTGGCGAACTATGATAACTGTGTAATTGTAGTCTCACACGATCGACACTTTTTAGATGCAGTTTGTACACATATTTCTGATATTGATTTTAGTAAAATCAATCATTTTTCTGGAAATTATTCTTTTTGGTATGAATCCTCTCAATTAGCTGCAAAACAACGTGCACAACAAAACAAAAAGGCCGAAGAAAAAAAGAAAGAATTAGAAGAATTTATCCGCCGTTTCTCTGCAAATGTTGCCAAATCTAAACAAGCTACAAGTCGAAAAAAAATGATTGATAAGCTCAATGTTGCAGACATAAAGCCATCGAGTAGACGTTATCCTGCAATTATTTTTGAGCGTGATCGTGAAGCTGGTGATCAAATTTTAAATATTGAAAAACTATCTACAGAATTAGACGGTGAGGTATTATTTCAAAATATTGATTTGAATTTAAATAAAGGTGATAAAGTCGTAGTGTTTTCAAAAGATTCAAGAGCTACAACCGCTTTTTATGAAATCATTAATGGTAATTTAAATGCTAAATCTGGAAAATTCAGTTGGGGAGTTACTACTACTCAATCCTATTTACCGCTAGACAATAGCGAATATTTTTCTGAAAAATTAACTCTTGTTGATTGGTTGCGTCAGTGGGCTACCACTGAAGAAGAACGGGAAGAAGTTTATATTCGTGGGTTTTTAGGGAAAATGATTTTTAGTGGAGAAGAAGCCCTAAAAACTGCAGATGTTTTGTCTGGTGGCGAAAAAGTGCGTTGTATGCTTTCTCGCATGATGATGACTCGCGCTAATGTTTTGATGCTTGACGAACCCACAAATCACTTGGATTTGGAAAGTATAACGGCGTTTAATAATTCACTTAAAAATTTTAAAGGCACTGTTCTGTTTACTACCCATGACCATGAGTTTGCACAAACATTAGCCAATAGAGTCGTGGAACTTACACCAAATGGAATTATCGATCGCCATACCACATTTGATGAGTATATGCAAGACGATAAAATTAAAGCACTAAGAGATAAAATGTACAGTTAGTCTTTATCTTGTCCTTTTAATTTTTGTTTTAAAAAATTAATAACTCCAGCTATTGCAATGCATATTAGTGCTGCTAATATTGGAATATTTTCGAATTTAAAAAAGACTTTAAGGACTTGAAGTACAACTCCTGCAAGAAGAAAACCTACCGTTAATATTGATAAAAATCGTTTCATAACAACCAATTTAATTTAACCCCAAGGGGTATTAGCAAAGCACAAAAAAATTAAATTGGTTTTTATAAAATAAAATAATCTACTTCTAACTGTTCAGCATTACTGGCATCACTAGCATTGTAACATGTTCTCCTTCATCAAGACCATCTACAGGGGTTAGAATTCCTGCTCTGTTTGGTAAACTCATTTCGAGTTGAACATCGTCTGCATTGATATTGCTTAGCATTTCGGTTAAAAACCTTGAATTGAACCCAATTTGCATGTCATCTCCTTGATAGTCACAAGTAAGACGTTCTTCCGCTTTATTGCTATAATCAATATCTTCAGCAGAAATATTCAATTCTGCACCAGCAATTTTCAGTCTAATTTGATGTGTAGTTTTATTTGAAAAAATGGAAACACGACGGACAGAATTTAAAAATTGAGTGCGACCAATCGTCAATTGATTAGGATTTTCTTTCGGAATTACAGCTTCATAATTTGGATATTTTCCATCAATTAATCGACAAATAAGGACAGAATTATCATATGAAAATTTCGCATTGGATTCGTTGTATTCAATGGTAACATTTTCATCGCTTGATGCTAAAATTCCTTTTAATAAATTTAAAGGTTTTTTTGGCATAATAAATTCGGCTGTTTCACTAGCCTGAACATCTGTTCTTGAATATTTTACAAGTTTGTGTGCATCAGTGGCTACAAATGTAAGTCCGTCAGTAGAAAACTGAAAAAAGACACCACTCATTACAGGTCTTAAATCATCGTTTCCAGCTGCAAAAATGGTTTTATTAATTGCTGTAGCCAATAGCTCTGAAGGGACAACAGTGTTGCTTGGGTTATCAAGCGCAATTGTTTTTGGGAATTCATCTGCACTAGCATAGGCAAGCGCATATTTTCCATGATTGGAACTAATTTCTATAGTGTTGTTAGATTCAACAACAAAAGTTAGAGGTTGTTCTGGAAAGGTTTTTAGGGTTTCTAACAATAATTTGGCTGGTATAGCCACTTGACCTTCACTATCGCTCTCAACCTCTAAAACAGAGGACATTGTGGTTTCCAAATCACTAGCTGATACCGTTAGTGTTGATGATGTGAGTTCGAATAAAAAATTGTCTAAAATAGGTAAGGTGTTAGAGTTATTAATCACACCTCCCAAGACTTGGAGTTGCTTTAGTAAATATGTACTCGAAACGATGAATTTCATGTGTTTTGTTGTTTATTTTAGGTATATACTTACAAATATATTCTTTAGATGTGTATTAACGAAAGAAACTTATTAACATTTGACTGATGTTTTTAACCAATAATTTAGTCTTCAAAGAATTGAACAGTAACACTGTCCATCATTTCCAATCCCATAAGGGTGGAAGCTCCTCCAACGGTTGCTTTATTGCTTTTATACATTGCAATTTCTAAAAAATCTGAAGAATTAAAGACTACAAGTCCACGACCTTCATCATTGCGGTTTTTAAGAGGTATACTAAAGTCTACAATTTCTGAATATTGTGAGTAAATTTTTTTGAATTTATGATTACGAGCCAATATTTCAAATCGACGGCCTTTTTGAATAGTTTCGAAAAATCGTTTTTTAATGTTTGTAATTACATTGTCATAACGGTCTATAAAAATAACATTTCCAATAAGTTGCGATTGATCTGAACTCACAAAAGGCATAAGATTTGTAATAGGTTTAATCTCTTTAATGGTTTTGCCAATCACTTCCAAAGTGCCACCACGTGCAATATGTGCAGCGACTTTTACAAAAACATCTAAAACAGGAAAACTACCAACAACTTTATTATGAATATTAATTTCAACAATGTGTTCAGGAGTGATTTCAGTACAAATCATACTTAAAATTCCATTATTTGCACAAATAAAAAAATGACCATTGAGAGCCATTGCAATATGTTTGTTTTCTGGGTTCAATTCGGAATCAACACCAATAACATGTATGGTTCCTTTAGGAAAACTTTTAAATGCATTTTGAATAACATAGGCAGCTTCCAATACATTAAAAGGAGAGATATTGTGCGAAATATCCACAATAGTTACATTCGGTATTTCAGAGTATAACGCCCCTTTTACAGCACCAACAAAGTGTGCTTTCATTCCAAAATCAGTGGTAAGAGTAATAATGGCCATTAAGTATGAGCTGTTCTGGTGTTAAATGTAATTAAAAATGCTTTTTTCTTGCATTACAAACCTACATAAATTTTTGTTTTAAAATTTTATTAACAGTAGTAAATATTTATGTAAAAATGTTAGTATTTTTATGTTATCATTTTTTAACCCTCATAATCATCAAGCATTTGAATGAACTCATATTAGAACTCGAAGAAATTACGCCAAAAGATTTTTTTGGTCCACAAAATAAAAACATAGAACTCCTTAAAAAGTATTTTCCAAAACTGAAAATTGTAGCTAGAGGCAATAAAATTACAGCATTTGGCGACGAGGAATTGCTTGAAGAATTTGACAAAAGAATGGAAATGTTGTTGAGTCATTTTGGCAACTACAACAAAATTGATGAAAACATGATTGAGCGTGTACTTACAAGCGATTCCAAAGAAGATTATGAAACGTCTAGTACCAGCGGAGAAGTTATACTTTATGGTGTTAATGGTCGACTAATAAAAGCTCAGACAAGTAACCAAAGAAAACTTGTAGATGCTGTGCGTCAAAATGATATGGTATTTGCTATTGGCCCAGCAGGAACAGGAAAGACATATACAGGTGTTGCTCTTGCAGTTAAAGCACTAAAGAACAAAGAAGTAAAACGTATAATACTTACAAGACCCGCTGTAGAAGCTGGTGAAAATCTAGGGTTTTTACCTGGTGATTTAAAAGAAAAATTAGATCCCTATATGCAGCCTCTCTACGATGCTTTACGCGATATGATTCCTCAAGAAAAATTAGATAATTATTTAGAAAAAGGTATCATCCAAATTGCTCCTTTGGCATTTATGCGTGGACGAACCCTAGATCATGCTTTTGTAATTTTGGATGAAGGCCAAAACACCACTCATGCTCAAATGAAAATGTTTTTGACACGAATGGGGAAAAATGCAAAATTTTTACTCACAGGTGATCCTGGGCAAATTGATTTACCAAGGCGGGTCATTTCTGGATTAAAAGAAGCGTTATTAATTTTAAAAGATATCAAAGGAGTAGGAATGGTATTCTTAGATGATAAAGATGTGATTCGACATAAATTAGTAAAGCAAGTTATTGAAGCCTATAAAAACATTGAAAATAGAGAATAATTCAGCAACATGAGTAAAACGATAATAGATACAAATTTTAATTTTCCTAATCAAAAAGGGGTGTATAAGGGAAAGGTTCGAGAGGTATACACCATTAACGACAACTTACTTGTGATGATTGCCACAGATCGACTTTCTGCTTTTGATGTTGTAATGCCAAAAGGTATTCCTTATAAAGGACAAATATTAAATCAGATTGCAACAAAAATGATGAAAGCCACAGAGGGTTTAGTCCCAAATTGGTTAATTGCAACTCCCGATCCAAATGTTGCAGTTGGGCATCTGTGTGAACCATTTAAGGTAGAAATGGTGATAAGAGGCTACATGTCTGGCCATGCCGCAAGAGAATATAAAGCTGGAAAACGTGTACTTTGTGGCGTGTCAATGCCAGATGAAATGAAAGAAAATGATGCCTTTCAAACTCCAATTATAACCCCTGCAACAAAAGCTGAAATGGGAAATCATGATGAAGATATTTCACGTGAAGATATATTGGCTCGTGGAATTGTTTCTGAAGAGGATTATTTGATTTTGGAAGATTATACCAGAAAACTCTTTCAAAGAGGAACAGAAATTGCAGCCAAACAAGGACTGATTTTAGTTGATACTAAATATGAATTTGGAAAAACTAAAGAAGGAAAAATTGTGTTAATCGATGAAATTCATACTCCTGATTCATCGCGTTATTTTTATGCTGAGGGCTATGAAGAGCGTCAACAAAAAGAAGAACCTCAAAAACAACTCTCAAAAGAGTTTGTTCGCCAATGGTTGATTCAAAATGGATTTCAGGGCTTAGAAGGGCAAACTGTACCAGAAATGAGCGACACCTACATACAAACCGTTAGCGAACGCTATATCGAATTGTATGAAACCATAACGGGAGAGTCTTTCAATAGAGCTGATCTTTCAAACATTAATGAAAGAATAGAAAAAAACGTCCTTAATTACTTCTCGAAATAAACAATAAACTAATTTTTTGAGTCAATTGTCGGATTTTGTAATATAAAAATGAGTTAGCTTTTGTTCTATATATTGCGATAAAACTGACGCTACTTAAAAATAATAGTGCACCAAGAATAACTTCTGTTGGATTTAAATTTTTTCCAAGTATTCGGTTTAATCCTATTCCTGTAAAACTTCCATAGAGCACAATAAAATGAATAACGTAGATTGAAAGTGTTTTTTGTCCAATTTTGAGTATTAGAGTTTGCTTTAAAAATCTTTCAAAAGCATAAAAAATTCCGAAAATTACTAGAACATTTCCTAAACGAATAAACAGATAATTAAAATTAGCTACATCACTAATAAGTCGAATGTCAGTCCATAAATAAATGTTTTGAAACATCCAAGTGGAACCATTTACTAAAAACAACCCTAGTATTAAAAATACAAATATGATAATAGACTTAAATTTTGGACTATTTATATAGCTATAAAAAAGAGTTGCAATAAAAGCGCCATAAGTCATGTACCCAAACCATGGGACAATAGTAAAAATCGAACCATTATATTTGGTTAAATAATTGGCAAAAAATAGTGGAATATTCTCGGCAGTATATGTTCTATATAAAGGCTCAGTAATAAAAATAACCCCGCCTAAACAAAACATTAAAACAGAGAAGACTAATACTTTTCGTTGTACAAATTTGTAAAAGAAAATGATTAGAATAAGTGACAAACCAATGCATTGCAAAACATCAATAACTAAAAAATAAGTATCAAAATTTCCTGAAAACCATCTAAAAACAGGAATACGTAGAGCATATCCGATTCCAATAAGCATAAGGCCACGAACTATTCCTTTTTTTATACGCTCATTTGATGTTCCGTTAGCGTTGGCCTTTATCAATAAATACGTAAAAATTAATCCAGAAATTGTAAAAAAAACAGGAGCTGTTATTCCTCTAAAATATTGCCAAATTTGAAATGCTAAATTTGAAGTATCACGAAAATCTACTGCTAAAAGTGTATCAATAAAATGCCCCTGAAGCATCATAAGAATTGCAAAGGCTCGAACAGCATCAATAAAATATAAGCGATTGGTTTTCAAATTGCTAATTTAGAACAAAAGTAATGCATTGAGTTTTAATTTATTTCAATTATCCATTAAACATATTCTAAATATTTAATTAAATTAGTGAAAAATTAAAACTTTATGTATTCTTTTCATCTGAAAAACAAAACGGATTACAATACAGCCTATGAAGCCTCTGTAGAAAGTCCAGAACACTTTTGGGAAGCTATTGCAAAGAATAATTTTCATTGGAAGAAGCCTTGGAATCGGGTTTTGGAATACGATTTTTCTGTACCAAAAATTAAATGGTTTGAAGGTGCTGAACTGAACATTACAGAAAACTGTATTGACCGTCATTTGGAAAATAAGGGTGATAAAACAGCCATTATATTTGAACCCAACGATCCAAAATTTGAAGCTGAACACATTAGTTATAGAGATTTACATGTCCGTGTGAACAAATTTGCAAATGTTTTAAAATCAAAAGGGATAAACAAAGGAGACAGGGTGTGTATATACTTGCCAATGATTCCCGAATTGGCAATCTCGGTTCTTGCTTGTGCTCGAATAGGTGCAATTCATTCTGTGGTTTTTGCAGGATTTTCATCTACTGCCTTGGCGACTAGAATTAATGATTGTAATTGTAAAATAGTAATTACAAGCGATGGCAGTTATCGTGGTGCAAAAACAATTGACTTAAAAGGAATAGTTGATGAAGCTTTAGAATCTTGTCCTAGTGTAAGTTCTGTTCTTGTTGCAAAACGAATAAATTCTAATATCAACATGAAAAATGGGAGAGATGAATGGCTTCAATCTCTTTTAAATGATGCCTCAGAATCGTGTAAAGCTACAATAATGAATGCTGAGGATCCTCTTTTTATTCTATATACTTCGGGGTCTACTGGAAAGCCAAAAGGTATGGTTCATACCACCGCGGGGTATATGGTTTATACTGCATACACTTTTAAAAATATATTCCAATATCAAGACGATGATGTATATTGGTGTACAGCTGATATTGGTTGGATTACAGGGCATAGCTATATTGTATATGGACCTCTTTTGAATGGTGCTACAACAGTCATGTTTGAAGGGGTGCCTAGTTATCCAAATTATGGACGTTTTTGGGATATTGTTCAAAAACATAATATTAATCAATTTTATACAGCACCAACAGCCATAAGAGCATTAGCAAAACAAGGCGATGACTTTGTAAATCCTTATGATTTGTCATCGTTGAAAGTTTTAGGCACCGTTGGAGAACCTATAAACGATGAGGCATGGCAATGGTATGATACTACAATAGGAAAAAATAAATGTCCAATCGTTGATACTTGGTGGCAAACTGAAACAGGGGGAATTCTTATCAGTCCTATTCCAAATTGCTTTTCAGGGGAGCCTACTTATGCAACACTTCCATTTGTGGGGATTCAACCTACTTTGATAGATGAAGATGGAAATGAAATATTAAATACTAAAGCAGAAGGACGTTTGTGTATAAAATTCCCTTGGCCTTCTATTGCTCGAACCATTTGGGGAGATCATGATCGCTACAAAGGCACCTATTTTTCAGCTTACGACAACTGTTATTTTACAGGTGACGGTGCGCTAAGAGATGAAAATGGCCATTATCGAATCACCGGGCGAGTAGATGATGTTGTTATTGTTTCTGGTCATAACCTTGGTACTGCACCTATTGAAGACGCTATAAATGAACACCAAAATATTGCTGAATCGGCAATAGTAGGATTTCCTCACGAAATCAAAGGCAATGCACTTTATGGATTTGTTACCCTAAAAACAGAATGTTTAACGTCCGAAATTGAAATAATAAAATCTGAAATTAATGCGCTAATCTCAAAACAAATTGGGCCAATTGCAAAACTTGATAAAATTCAAATTACAAATGGATTACCAAAAACAAGATCTGGAAAAATCATGAGACGTATTCTTAGAAAAATTGCTCAAAATGACACAGAGAACCTTGGAGATATTAGCACCTTGCTTAATCCAGATGTTGTGCAATCTATAATTGATCATTCTATAAATTAAAAATATATTCTTATGAAAACAAAATTATTAGTATTCCTTCTCCTAACTCTTTCTATAGTGAGTTGTAAATGTGAAAACAAATGCAAATCTTCATCAACATATAACGATAGTTCTGAAAAATCAGATCAGTATTTAGGGGGTATAAAAATGATTCCAATACAAACCCCAAAAGGAGAATTTAAGGTTTGGACTAAAAGAGTTGGGAATAACCCTTCAATAAAAGTCCTATTGCTTCATGGAGGGCCAGGTATGACACATGAAATTTACGAAAGTTTTGATGGTTACTTCCCAAATGCAGAAATTGAATATTACTATTATGATCAGTTAGGATCGTATTATAGTGATCAACCAGAAGATTTATCCTTATGGGATTTAGACCGATTTGTGGAAGAAGTAGAGCAAGTACGTATTGCTTTAGGCTTAGACAGTTCTAATTTTTATTTATTTGGACAGTCATGGGGAGGTATTTTAGGAATGCAGTATGCTTTAAAGTATCAACAACATTTGAAAGGATTAATTATTTCTAATATGGTACCATCAATACCAGATTATATTGCTTATTCAGAAAATGTTCTTGCACCACAATTAGATGCTGACGTGTTAGAGGAAATAATGACTTATGAAAATAAAGAAGATTATTCTAATCCACGATATATGGAACTTTTAATGAATAATTATTATACAGAACACATCATAAGAAAGCCAGTAGCCGAATGGCCAGAACCACTAAATAGAAGCTTTAAACATATTAATCATGATGTTTATGTTACTATGCAAGGGCCAAGTGAATTCGGTGTTAAAGGCGATGCTACTTTAAAATTTTGGGATATCAAAGATGAATTAAAAAACATTGGTGTGCCAACTTTAAGTATTGGTGCTACTCACGACACAATGGATCCAAAACAGATGGAATTTATTGCTAATGAAGTTCAAAATGGACGATATTTATTATGTCCCAATGGTAGTCACTTGTCGCAATTTGATGATCAAAAAGTGTATTTTGAAGGACTCATAAAATTCATTAAAGACGTAGATCAAGGAGTATTTTAATGGTTTAAAACTTCATCCATAACAAATTTATAGTAACTCATATCCGCTGGTACAATTTTAAATTCTGAATGTTTTTGTTCCATGCAAATTTTCATTTCTTCAAAAGAAAATAGGCGAACATCATCAACTTCATCTTTCTGAATTATTAAATCTTTTACATTGATTTTTAGTTTAGATAGAAACACATGTTGAAATTCACAATCTATGATGCCATTTGAAAACTGGTTTATGTTTTTACGAACATCAATCAGAAGTAAATCATCGGATTTTAGTTGTAGACCAATTTCTTCTTTAATTTCACGTAATGCACCACCAATAATGGATTCTCCAGAAGACACATGCCCTGCAACAGATACATCCCAAAGGTTAGGAAACGTTTCTTTGTTTGAGCCTCTTTTTTGTAACAATAGAGAAGGAGTAGAGGTATAAAACCATATATGAACCGTAGGATGAAATAATCCTTTTTGATGTGCTATGGATTTTTCACAAATTTGACCTATTGGCTTTCCAGACCCGTCCCAAATGTCTAAAAACTCTTTCAAACTTATTCAAAGTAACTAAAAGTTTCACCAGATTTTATATTCAAAAGTGATTCATAAATCATGCGAATAACATTTTCTACATCGTTTCGGTGAACCATTTCTACAGTTGTGTGCATGTAGCGTAATGGTAATGAAATTAAAGCAGATGCCACACCACCATTGCTATAGGCAAAAGCATCAGTATCAGTTCCTGTAGCTCTTGAAAGTGCTGCACGCTGGAACGGAATTTTATGTTTTTCTGCTGTATCCACAATTAAATCACGTAATTTTTGTTGTACCGCTGGAGCATAGGCAATAACCGGTCCATCACCCATTTTGCAATGGCCTTGTTTCTTTTTGTTAATCATTGGTGTTGTAGTATCGTGTGTAACATCAGTAACAATAGCAACATCGGGCTGAATAGTATGCGTAATCATCTGAGCTCCTCGAAGGCCAATTTCTTCTTGAACAGAGTTTGTGATATATAATCCAAAAGGTAATGCTTTTTTATTTTCATGAAGCAATCGAGCAACTTGTGCAATCATAAAACCACCCATTCTATTATCTAATGCACGGCAAACAAAATGATCTTTATTAAGAATATGAAATTCATCTGGGTAAGTAATTACACAACCCACATGAACACCTAATTTTTCGACATCTTCTTTGGATTGACACCCTATATCAATAAAAATATTATCAGGTTTTGGAGATTGTTCTTTGGCAAGTGTTCGCGTATGAATGGCTGGCCATCCAAAAACACCTTTAATAATACCATTTTTTGTATGAATATTTACCACTTTACTAGGCGCAATTTGATGATCGCTACCGCCATTACGAATAACATAAATTAAACCATCATCAGAAATATAATTGACATACCAAGAAATTTCATCGGCATGCCCTTCAATAACAACTTTAAACTTTGCTTCTGGGTTAATGACACCAACAGCAGTTCCATAAGTATCTGTTATAAAGGTATCTACATAAGGTTTTAAATAATCCATCCATAACTTTTGACCATTCCACTCATATCCAGTGGGTGATGCATTATTAAGGTATGATTCTAAAAAATCGAGTGCTTTTTGATCTAAAACTTGTTGTTTTGCCATGGTAAAAAATTTGGTCTAAAATAATAAATATCGTTGAGTAAAAGCACTTCATATGCGCATATTTTTTAAATTTGAAATCTATTTGAAACTTCATATGAAATTCGTTACTTTTTTTTGTTTTTTTGGAATGCTTTGGAGCTGGGGACAAACCGAACCAATAGAATCAGATTCTATTCCTAAAAAATATCTTATTGTAGTTGGTGACACCATAACAAAACAATCTATTGATTTAGAGGAGGTTGTAATATTACCTCGTCTACGTATAAGTTCAGGGGATGAGAGAAGGCGATATCTTATTTTACAACGAAAAACCCTCAAAGTATACCCTTATGCAAAACTTGCATCAGAACGTTTACAAATCTTGAATGAGCGCATAGCTAATGTTAAAAGTAAGAGAAAACGAAAAAAATATACTAGAAGGATTCAAAAATTTGTTGAAGATGAATTTTCAGAAAAGCTTAAGAAATTTACAATTACCGAAGGACAAATTCTTATCAAACTTATTCATCGTCAAACAGGGAGTACTGCTTTTGATTTAATAAAAGAATTACGTAGCGGTTGGCGTGCATTTTGGTATAATAATACTGCAAAATTGTTCAACATGTCATTAAAAATTCCATTTGACCCCGAACTCAACGAAGAAGACTATTTAATTGAAGATATTTTACAACGTCAATTTCAAAAAGGTAATTTAGAATACCAAAAATCACACAAAATGTTCGATTTATACGCTTTAAACAAGCTTTGGAGGCAAAATAAAGGGCAATAATCGGGCTATTTTTTGGTCAAATTTTCCCGAATATTACGTCAGATGGCCGTTTATTACGTCAAATGGCCGTTTGTTACATGACGCTTTAATATGTGGTATGAATGTGGTTAACTTTGTAGAGTAGAAAAAGGAAAGTTATGATTAATGTCCTCTCTCACCCTTTTTTGCCTCATAAATACCTACAATAAGCTTCGCGGTCTTGATTCCCCAAATCAAGGCCGCAAGTTTTTTTTACAATAAAAAAGCAATAAAGACAGCAAAAACTATAGCTGCTATTTTGCTAACATTAAATTGATGCCCTTCATCAGCTTCAAATAAAATAATAGTGGCGATATGGAAAAACATTCCAACGACCAAAGCGTTGATACTGTAAAACAATTTATTTGATAACACAACTATTTCTGAAATCAATGTACCAAAAGGTGTAAGAAGTGCAAAAGCTACAAGAAATAAAAATACTTTTATCTTAGAAACACTAGATGATAACAGATATGATGCAATAAGGATTGCTACTGGTATTTTATGGATAAACACCCCATAAACAATTGTTTCGTGGGCAGAAATAGGAAATCCTTCTAAAAAAGAGTGAATTCCTAAGCTTAAAAACAAAAGCCAAGGAAACCGGTCTTCTGATTTTCCATGATGATGTAAATGTCCATGCTCTGCACCTTTTGAAAAAAATTCTAATATTATCTGTAAAACAATACCTGATAGAATAAAAACTCCAGTATATTTTGCATTTAAATTTTCATAGACGTCTGGTAAGAGCTCAAAAACTGTTGTGGATAATAAAAATGCTCCACTAAATGTCAATAGTAATTTTAAGTTAAATGTTTTTGATTCCAAAAACCAAACGGCAAAAATCAAACCTATAACAACTGATAAAATAGGAAGTAAAAAATCAAACATTATTTTTGAAAATTAAAATTAGACGTTCAGAGGTTTGTGCATTGTAAGGATCCAAATCATAACTTCCAAAACACTTTACAAATCTAAGGTTTGCATCCGAGATCATACTAAAAAAACCTTGTTGATTAAATGCTCGAACGCGTTCTTCATATTTTGTGGTTTGATCACCATCCGTTACAGTTATTATCTTTGTAATTATTCCGTCTTTAAAATTTCGTTTTATATCAAATTGAATGCCATCAATTTCAACATTATTTTGAGGCACCAAATGATTTATAATGTAATTACTGTTCATAAAATCAATAACTCCAATACCATCTTTATTAAGACTATTTTTTATTGTTTTTAAAACATTAAAATTATCATCAATGGATTCAAAGTAACCAAAACTTGTAAACATATTTAAAATAACATCATAGTTGCTTTCAATAGGGTAACGCATATCATGAATCATAAATTTTAAACGATCATTTGAACTTTGAGAAGCTTTTTTGATACTTTGCTCAGAAAGGTCAACACCAGTGACGTCATATCCTAGAGAATTTAAAAAAATCGAATGACGCCCCTTGCCACAAGCCAAATCTAATATGGTATGATTTTTATTGATGTTTAGGAATGTTATAAGATTTTTTAAAAACCTTTCAGCTTCTTCGTAGTTGCGCTGTTTGTAAAGAATATGGTAATACTTTGTATTAAACCAGGACTGAAACCAATTTTGATGTTTTGTCATTTATTTCATGCTAACACCAACAAAAATACTGTATTTTTGGTATTTATTACAAAAAACATCATGAATACTGATTTTGAAATGGTTGCTAAAACACTTTATGGTTTTGAGGAACTTTTGGAAAACGAATTGAAGCAGCTTGGTGCAAAACACATTAAAAAAGGAGTGCGTCACGTTCGATTTGTGGGCGACAAAGGATTTATGTACAAATGTAATTTGGGATTACGTACTGCCATAAAAATTCTAAAACCTATTGCAAAATTCAAGGTAAAAAATGAATCAGATCTTTACCAAAAAATAAAAAATATATGTTGGGAAAATTATCTGAAAAACGATGGTAGTATAGCTGTTGGTGCTACACTGAGTGGTGATCGATTTACACATTCTCAATTTATTGCTTTAAAGACAAAAGACGCTATTGTAGATCGTTTTAGAGATCAAACAGGGCAACGCCCAAATGTAGATTTGCGCTTTCCAGATTTAAAAATTAACATTCATATCGACGGTGATTTTTGTAATGTTTCGTTGGATAGCTCTGGGGAATCACTTCATAAAAGAGGGTATAAAATAGCGACAAATATTGCACCTATAAACGAGGTTTTGGCTGCAGGACTCATTATGCTTTCTGGATGGGATGGACAAAGTGATTTTATGGATCCAATGTGTGGTTCAGGGACGCTTTTGATTGAAGCAGCAATGATTGCTTGTAACATACCACCTAATCTTATGCGTAATGAATTTGCATTTGAACGATGGCAAGATTGGGATGTGGATTTATTTGAAAAAATAGAAGAATCATTATTATCTAAAACTCGTGATTTCCATCATAAAATTTTAGGGTTTGATAAATCTCCAAGTGCAGTAAGAAAAGCTATTGAAAATGTGAACAATGCACATCTTGATGAGTTCATTACCATAAAACATGAAGATTTTTTTAAAACACAAAAAGGAGGAGAGTCTCCCCTTCATATTGTTTTTAATCCACCCTATGGAGAACGATTAAATCTCGAAATGGAATCATTCTATAGCTACATTGGAAGTACTTTGAAGCACAAATACTCTGGAACTAACGCATGGCTAATTACCTCAAACTTGGAGGCATTAAAATATGTTGGATTACGACCATCAAGAAAAATCAAAGTTTTTAATGCCAAACTTGAATCCCGATTAGTACTTTATAAGATGTATAGTGGAACAAAAAAAGTTCACAAACAAAAACTAAACAACTAAAGCTTTATTTAAGTATACCTTGTTGTGATTTTTGTTTTGAAAAATAAATTAGAAATAATGCAACCGCAAAAGTAACAATTGGAAGAATCATTTGTGATCCTGTCATTTCAACGTAATTCTGAATGAAAAAATTATAAACGTGTTGTGCTACTAATGCCAAGAATGAGATAACAAATAGAAAATACGCCCATTTCTTTCTGATTATAAGTCCAATTGATCCAAGAAAACCTCCAAATACTGCAACAGCAAAAGCAGCTGTTACCCAAGCAGGTACATTTGAAAAGTAAAGTTGATTTTCTTCTGGTAATATTTTGATTGCTTCATCAGTCATGTAAGCCTGACTCAAATATGCCACAACTCCAATGCAATTCCATAGAAGAGCAATAATGGAAATTAGCCAATAGAGTGATGTAGGCTTAATAACTTTGTTCATAATAATTTGTTTTGAGATTTATAATAAATTTAATGAATTTTTAATTAATACAAAAAATCACATTTAAATAATTTGATAACTCAAAAAAGGGGTTATTTTTGCAAAGTTGAACTTAGACCAAACAATGCTTACATCATACGAAAAGGAAGAAAGAAAAGCTGGCAAAGAGCTTTACCATTATCAAAAAGGAGCAATACAAAAGATTTTCGAATGCTTTGAATCCGCCGATGACGATTACCATCTGCTTTATCAATTACCTACTGGAGGTGGTAAAACAGTCATTTTTTCAGAAATAGTTAGTCAATATCTAAAAACACGAAAGAAAAAAGTGTTAGTAATGACACATAGAATTGAACTTTGCAGACAAACCTCTACGGTTTTAAGTGAATTTGGAGTTGCGAATAAAGTTGTAGATAGTAAGGCTAACTTGGATGATCAAGGCAATTACGATTGCTTTGTTGCTATGGTTGAAACCCTAAATAACAGATTAAAAGACGGCAAATTAGATATTTCAGATATTGGATTAGTTATTATTGATGAAGCCCATTACAATTCATTTACAAAACTTTTCAAGTTTTTTGAAAAATCTTTCATTTTGGGAGTTACGGCAACTCCACTGAGTTCAAATATTGAGCTTCCAATGACCGACAACTACAACGAACTTATTGTAGGTGAAAGTATTGAGTCGCTTATCGAAAATCGGTTTTTAGCTAAAGCCAACATGTATTCTTTTAATGTTGGTCTAACATCTTTGGTGGTTGGTGCAAATGGCGATTATACCGTAAAATCTTCAGAGGAATTGTATACAAACAATGAAATGCTTTCAAAACTCATGGAAGCCTATCTTGAATGCTGCAAGGGTCAAAAAACGTTGATTTTCAATAATGGTATAAATACATCATTGTATGTATATGATATTTTTAATAGAGCGGGGTTACCCATTGCACATTTGGACAATACAACTTCAAAAAAAGAACGTGCTAATATCTTAAAATGGTTTAAAGAAACGCCAGGTGCTATACTAACTTCCGTAAGCATTTTGACTACTGGATTTGACGAACCTAGCGTGGAATCTATAATTTTAAATCGTGCCACAAAGTCTTTAACACTTTACTATCAAATGATAGGGCGTGGGTCACGAATTTTTAAAGGAAAAGACAGTTTTAATGTCGTTGATTTAGGGAATAATTTCCACCGATTTGGTCCATGGGGTAGTACAAACCTTGATTGGCAACGAATTTTTAAGTATCCAAGCCATTATCTCGACGGAATTTTGAGCGACGAAGACCTCGAAAATAATTTTAAATATGAAATGCCCGAAGCAATTAGGGTGTCTTTTTCAAATTCAGAGGAAGTTTATTTTGATATCAATAAGACTTATATAGAATCCATAAGACGAGGGGAATCTTCAAAAGTTGTTCTAAAAAGGTCCATTGAACAACATGCAAAAATTTGTATTGAAAATAGCGAAGATATCTTTGATGCTATTGCATTAATGAAACTTTTGGATGATGATATTGAATTTAGAATTAATCGTTACTCGAAATGCATCAGCAAAAGCACACATAATTTTTTAGCTTGGTTGAAAGACGATTATAAGAAAAAATTACGCTCTTTTTTAAGACAAAATTTTGACCATATTAAATCTAATCTAAATTGATAAATGATAACATACTTTTTGATTTTTATGACCGTTTTTAACTTCAATCAAGATAGAAAAGTAATATTTGAATTCGATAAATCGTGTAACATAAATGCATGGCAAGTCGTTGATGATGTTGTAATGGGAGGGAAGTCCAACAGTGAAATTTTATTAAATGAAAACGAGAATGGATTTTTTAAAGGAAATGTTTCAATTGAAAATAATGGAGGATTTTCATCCATACGCCTAAATGTAAATAAGATTGAAACTACTTCACATAAAACTATTTCATTGAAATTAAAAGGCGATGGATCAGAATTTCAATTTCGTGTAAAAAGGTCAAAATATGAACGTCATTCCTATATCTTTAATTTTAAAACCACAGGAAAATGGGAAACCATAGAAATTCCATTAGAAGAAATGATACCGAGTTTTAGAGGATTTAAATTGGATATTTCAAATTTTAATCAAGATGAAATACAACAAATAGGATTTTTAAAAGCTTCAAAAAAAAATACACCTTTTCAATTAGAAATTAGATATATTCATTTGAATTAGTTTCAGAAATTTGCATATTAGCATAGTATTTAGCCCTTTAAATCTTATGTAATGATCTTAAAAATCCAAACAAAAACCTATTTTTATTACTTTATTTCTCTTTTATTAATTAACCTCTTTGGATGTAACTTCAATAATAAACCAGCAACCTCAACATCAAAACTTTTAATTGGTTCATGGTTAGATAGTAGTGATGCAAAATTACATTTCACACTTTTTGAAAATGGTAGTGCTAAATCTGATAATATGGAAACATTAGTCTACAAAAGTTGGTCTGTACGTAACGATAGTCTATTTCTTAAAGTAAAAAGTATTGGAAACAGAACACATTTTGAAACTATCGAAGCTTATAAAATTGACACATTGGATGCCAATATGCTAGTACTTCAAAACAAAAATTTCAAAATGTCCTACACTCGAAAAAATTGAAAATAATTACAATTAATTTTAAGTATTGAACATCATATTTATTTTTTTATAAATCATTGATTTTTAAATTTTTATGTTAAATTGAATTCAATTGAGTTTAAATCATATTTACTAAATAAAAGCCTACTGACTAATAGGTTATATATTTTTGATTAGGAAAAATTTTATTTGTCATTTTCTAATAAAAATATGCAGTCATTAAACAAATATAGTAAAGCAATTACTCAAGACCCTACACAACCAGCGGCACAAGCCATGTTGCATGCTATTGGTCTTGATCGTTCAGATTTTGAAAAACCATTTGTTGGAATAGCAAGTACAGGTTATGAAGGCAACCCTTGTAACATGCATTTAAATGATTTGGCAAAATTGGTAAAATCAGGAACTCAAGAAAAAGACGTTGTTGGGCTAATTTTTAATACCATAGGCGTAAGTGATGGAATTTCTATGGGAACACCAGGAATGCGTTTTTCATTGCCTTCTCGTGATATTATTGCAGATTCTATGGAAACTGTTGTTCAGGCCATGAGTTATGATGGGATGATTACAGTTGTTGGATGTGATAAAAATATGCCAGGTGCTCTTATGGCAATGATTCGCGTTAACAAGCCTTCTATTTTGGTTTATGGCGGTACCATTGACTCTGGTTGTCATAATGGAAAAAAACTCGATGTTGTTTCTGCATTTGAAGCATGGGGTAGCAAAGTTGCCGGAACAATGGACGAAAACGAATTTCAGAATATCGTTCAAAAAGCATGTCCTGGCGCAGGAGCTTGCGGCGGAATGTACACTGCAAATACTATGGCCTCTGCAATAGAAGCACTCGGGATGGCATTGCCGTTTAATTCTTCAAATCCAGCAACAGGAAAAGAGAAAAAAGAAGAAGCCATTGAAGCAGGGAGAGCCATTCGGTTGTTGCTCGAAAAAGATATAAAACCTTCTGATATTATTACCAAAAAGTCTCTTGAAAACGCCATAAGACTTATCACAATTCTTGGAGGTTCAACAAATGCTGTATTGCACTTTTTGGCCATTGCAAGAGCTGCTAATATTGAGTTTACATTAAAGGATTTTCAACGCATAAGTGATGAAACTCCTTTCCTAGCAGATTTAAAACCAAGTGGAAAATTCCTTATGGAAGATGTTCATCGAGTAGGTGGTATTCCTGCAGTTTTAAAATATCTATTAGATAATGGATTAATCCACGGCGACTGTTTGACTGTAACAGGAAAAACTATCGCAGAAAACCTTACTGAAGTTAAAGTACTTTCAGATGGACAACAAGTCATTAAACCACTTGATAATCCAATAAAAGTATCGGGGCATTTACGCATGCTATATGGGAATTTAGCTACAGAAGGGAGTGTTGCAAAAATTACTGGAAAAGAAGGCTTGCGTTTTTCAGGAAAAGCAAAAGTATTTAATGGTGAATATGCTGCAAATGATGGCATTCTCGATGGACTTGTTGAAAAAGGCGATGTTGTTGTGATACGATATGAAGGGCCAAAAGGAGGGCCTGGAATGCCTGAAATGCTTAAACCAACTGCAGCAATTATGGGTGCTGGACTTGGAAAAGATGTGGCACTTATTACTGATGGTCGTTTCTCTGGTGGCACACACGGATTTGTTGTTGGTCACATTACTCCAGAAGCACAAGATGGAGGTACAATTGCTTTAGTTCAAGACGGCGATACCATTACCATTGATGCAGAAACTAATAGTATTGCATTAGAAATTTCAGATAAAGAATTGCAAGAAAGAAAGCAACAATGGAAAGCACCAAATTTAAAAGTTTCTAGAGGAGTACTTTTCAAATATGCAAAAACTGTTTCCTCTGCTTCACAAGGGTGTGTAACAGATGAATTTTAATTAAAAATATTTATGGACGTACAAACAAAATCAAAACAAAGCTATTTAAATCAGCCCACCGAAAGAATTTCAGGTGCTGAAGCTGTGATTCGCTGTTTAATTGCAGAAGGTGCAGATACTATCTATGGATATCCTGGAGGAGCTATTATGCCAGTATATGATGAGCTTTTTAAGTACCAAGACCAAATACATCATGTCCTAACAAGACATGAGCAGGGTGCTACACATGCCGCACAAGGTTTCGCAAGAATATCAGGAAGAGTAGGTGTAGCCATTGCAACATCAGGACCTGGAGCCACAAATTTAATTACAGGAATTGCCGATGCCCAAATAGATTCAACGCCCATGGTATGCATCACAGGACAAGTGCCCTCCCATCTTTTAGGAAGTGATGCATTTCAAGAAACTGACATTGTTGGGATTTCTACGCCTGTAACAAAATGGAATCATCAAATCACAACAGCAGAAGAAATTCCTGAAGTAATTGCAAAAGCTTTTTATATCGCAAGAAGTGGACGCCCGGGGCCTGTTCTTATAGATATCACAAAAGACGCACAGTTTGGTGAATTAGATTTTACCTATAAAAAATGTGAAGGAATAAGAAGTTATAAACCTATTCCTAAGGTTAACCCAGTTCAGCTAAGTGCAGCAGCAGAACTTATTAATAACGCTAAAAAACCACTAATTGTTTGGGGTCAAGGAGTTATTTTGGGAGAAGCTGAAGATGAATTTAAAGCTGTAGTTGAAAAATCTGGTGTGCCAGCAGCATGGACAATCATGGGTGTTTCGGCAATTCCAACAGCTCATCCACTAAACGTAGGTATGGTTGGAATGCATGGAAACTACGGACCTAATGTTCTTACAAACGAATGTGATGTTTTGATTGCAATTGGAATGCGATTTGACGACCGAGTAACGGGTAAACTAAGCGAATATGCAACACAAGCAAAAGTGATTCATTTTGAAATTGATCCTGCAGAGATTGATAAAAATGTAAAAACTGATGTAGCAGTACTTGGAAATGCTAAAGAAAGTCTAGCGCAAATCCTTCCATTGTTAAACAAAAATACGCACACAGAATGGTTGAAAAAATTTGAAGACTTATCAAAAATTGAATTTGAAAAAGTAATTAAAAATGATTTACATCCTACCAAAGAAGGACTTACAATGGGTGAAGTTGTCAAAGAAATTAATGCCCAAAGTAAAGGAGAAGCTGCTATTGTTTCTGATGTTGGACAACATCAGATGATTGCTTGCCGCTATGCAGAATTTAGCACCTCAAGAGGAAATATTACGTCTGGTGGGTTGGGAACAATGGGTTTTGCATTACCTGCTGCAATTGGTGCTAAGATGGCTACACCAGAACGTGAAGTTGTGGCCGTAATTGGAGATGGTGGCTATCAAATGACTATTCAAGAGTTAGGTACTA
>CBFIIL010000008.1:46562-47534 GCA_965662485.1 Flavobacteriaceae bacterium
TCAAACCAAAGCAGCCGTAAAAATTGTTGTTTTAAATAATGATTTTTTGGGTATGGTCCGCCAATGGCAACAATTGTTTTTTGATAAACGTTATGCATCAACAGTGATGACAAATCCAGATTTTGTTACCATAGCAAAAGGCTATCATATTGAAGCTAAACGTGTTACAAAACGAGAAGAATTAGCCACAGCAGTTGAAGAAATGATGACTTCAAAAAAAGCATATTTCCTGGAAGTATGTGTTGAAAAAGAAGATAATGTATTTCCGATGGTACCGTCTGGTGCATCGGTATCAGAAATTAGATTAGAATAATATGGAAACAGAATTAAAGCAGTTTACAGTTTCTGTCTACGCAGAAAATAATGTTGGGTTACTCAATAGAATTTCAGCAATATTTCAAAAACGTCATATTAATATTGAAAGCATGAACATTTCAGTTTCGGAAATTGAAGGTGTCTCACGATTTATCATTTTGGTTAATATGACTGAAGTCAATGTCAAAAAAATTATTGGACAAATAGAAAAGCAAATAGAAGTCATCAAAGCATTTTATCATACAGATGAAGAAACAATTTATTTGGAGTCTTGTATGTTTAAAATCAAATCTGATTTACTTTTTGAGGAACGACAAATTCAAAACATCATCAAAGAAAGTGATGCTAGAATTGTAACTGTTAACAGAGAGTTTTTTGTATTGGAAAAATCTGGTAGGCGTCACGAGATAGAATTATTACACAGAGAATTAAGTGCTTTTGGCATCATGCAATTTGTGCGATCTGGGCGAATTTCAATAACTAAAGATCAAATGAAAATTACTGAACTACTAACCGAATTTAAAAATTAAAACAAACTAATACTCATGGCAAATTACTTTAATACACTTTCATTAAGTCAAAAACTAGACCAACTTTCGAAATGTAGATTTATGCAAACCTCTGAATTTAAAGAAGGTGTAGAAGCGCTAAAAAACA
>CBFIIL010000009.1:0-31206 GCA_965662485.1 Flavobacteriaceae bacterium
TTGCCCTATGAATTTTTACAAAAAATATCCAATGACATCATCAATAAAGTAAAAGGGGTGAATCGTGTGGTTTATGACATAAGTTCTAAACCTCCAGCAACCATTGAATGGGAATAAGATTTGGATTTCTCAAAACTGTGCTGTAGTTTTAAAACCTTTATGCACCAAAACAACGACATGAATAGATTTTTTTTAAACATTGTTTTCTTTCTTTTTTTTGGAATTATTTCTGCACAAACTTTACGTACTCATACTGTTGATGCCCAAGATACTTTAGAAACAATTGCCCAGCGTTATGGTGTAATTCCAGAGGATGTTTTAGCACTAAACCCCGATGCTAAGAATCAGCTTTCCGTTGGAAGCGTTCTTGTAATTCCAAATCCAATTGAAAAAAAAGCAACTAAAACTAAAGAAGTTAAAGAATTAGTTTCATATAGAGTATATCGTGTTAAGCGAAAAGAAACACTCTATAGTATTGCTAAAAAGTTTGCTTTAACAATTGAAGAAATTAAAAAGCACAACCAACAGCTTTATGACGCTCCATTGCAATCTAAAGACAAAATTTATATTCCAAAATAT
Source organism: Flavobacteriaceae bacterium (assembly GCA_965662485.1). Lineage (GTDB taxonomy): Bacteria > Bacteroidota > Bacteroidia > Flavobacteriales > Flavobacteriaceae > UBA3537. The sequence continues at coordinate 580 of CBFIIL010000009.1, forward strand.
AAAACAAAAAGGATTGCAGTTGCTCCACAGGCGGTAAAAACATACAAAGTTTTACCAAAAGAAGGCAAGTGGCGTGTGGCCTATAAATTTGGAATTTCTGTTCTAGAACTTGAAGCTCTAAACCCTGGTTTGGGAGATGTATTACAAGAAGGACAATTATTAAATGTACCAAATATAGAGTCAGCTCAGGAAAAAACTGTTTCAGATGAACGATACGATTTTTATGAGGTACTGCCAAAAGAGGGGTTTTACCGAATATATAAAAAATTAGGAATTCGTCAAGACAGCTTAGAGCTCTTAAATCCAGGGTTAGCAGAAACAGGTTTAAAAGTGGGAATGGTATTGAAAGTTCCAGCAGAACATATTAAAGATGTCGATTTGACTGCTCTTGAGGTTACTTATTTAGCGGATCAGTTACAGTATTTTAGTCCAAAATCAGTGGCATTAATGCTCCCATTTAAAGCCAATTTGGTAGATTTTGATTCGATTCAATTGGCAAAACAGCAAATTCAAAGAGATGGCTATGTTCGTATTTCTACAGAGTTTTACGCAGGAGTCGAAATGGCACTAGACTCTGCAAAACGATTAGGAATTTCTACAACTTTGGCAGTATATGATACTGAAGCAAGCCCACAAACAACAGCTCAATTGTTGCAAACACACAATTTTTCAAAATACGATGTTGTATTAGGTCCTTTAACCTCAAATAATATAACTTTGGTGGCGCAAAATTTACAGCAAACTAGCACGGCGGTAGTATCTCCTTTTGTGAAGTTGGATAAAAATTATCCTAATCTTATTCAGACCATTCCAAATGATGAATGGCTGGCCGAAAAGCTATTAAATCATGTTAAAAAAGACACTGTCCCTCATCAAACGTTAATCATTTATGATTCAAAATCCGTAAATCGTGTTCAACAGATTCGAACTGCTTTTCCTGATGCTAAAATGCTGACCTCAGAGCGTAATAAAGATGGAGAAGAACAATATTATATTGAATTTGAAACGGTGCAAAAGGCACTTCAACCAGGAAAAACCTTAGTGTTTCTGGAGACCAACAACGAGAGCTTTGCGTCCAATGTGTCTAGTATGCTCAATGGTTTGAATGGAATTACATTACAAAAAGATGAAAAAGATGAAGATGTCGAAATAGAAGTCGAACGTGAATTAATTTTAATGACGACCAATCGCAATAATGCCTTTATGGGCAATAATATTTCTAATACTGATTTGTCCAATTTGAATTTTCAATTTCCATCAGTTCATTTCTATAAAGAAGATTTAAATTCTTTTACTAAAATGTACAAACAAAGATTTGGAACATACCCAACACGTTATGCTACACGTGGTTTTGATTTGACTTTAGATACTGTGTTGCGATTAGCGGCTTTTGACTCAATATTTGAACAATTAACTACTACGCAAACAAATTATTTGGAAAATAAATTCAAATATGTTCAAAAAGACGGTGGTGGATATGTCAATGCCTCTGCGTATATTTTAAAATACGAGGATTTATTTATTTTAAAAGTTCAGGATTGATTATTTCCACTTAATATTACACCCAATACTTGGTTTTTGAGGCCATGTATTTACTTTCTTTTGCAGTAAACAATCTAAAGCATTTTTCAAGTCTTTACCATTTATCGGTAGTCCATTTCCAGGTCTAGAATCGTCCATTTGACCTCTGTATACGAGATTTAAACTTTCATCAAAAAGAAAAAAATCTGGCGTACAGGCTGCATCATATACTTTGGCAATTTCTTGTGTTTCGTCATATAAATACGGGAAAGAATAGTTCAGCTCAATTGCATTTTTTTTCATTTCATTTGGGCCATCTTGAGGATAATTAATAATATCATTGCTCGAAATGGCAACAAAATTAATCCCAGCTTTCTGATAACTATTTGCAAGTTCTACTAGCATTTTATTGACATGAATAACAAAAGGGCAGTGGTTACAAATAAACATTACAAGTATTCCAGAAGCACCTTGAAGCTGCTCTAAAGTTTTAAAATCACCTGAAATGGTATCTAATAAACTAAATTGAGGTGCTTTTGTGCCAAGCGGCAACATATTTGAAGGAGTTCTAGCCATAATATTCTTAAATTTTTATCTTTACGCCATAAAGTTACGTATAAATGAGTGAAGTTTTATTTGAAGATTTTCAAAATTTAGATTTGCGAGTGGGCACCATTATTGAAGTCAATAATTTTCCAAAAGCCCATAAACCCGCCTACCAACTTACCATAGATTTTGGCCCTTTGGGGATAAAAAAATCATCGGCTCAAATTACAGATCTTTATACCAAAGACGATTTGCTTCAAAGACAAATTGTGGCTAATGTTAACTTTGAGGATAAGCAGATTGCCAATTTTAAAAGTCAGTGTTTGGTTATTGGAGGAGTTGATAAAACTTCTGTGGTTTTGCTTGAACCTACACAAAAAATTCCAAACGGGTCTACAGTTCAATAAGAATTAGAATAAAAAAAACCGCTACTTTAAGAGCGGTTTATATTTTTTACATACAATATTTTAAATATCATCAAAATCTAAATCTGTAAATTGGCTTTCAGAAGTATCGTTAGAATCTTGATTTTCAGGACTCGAAACAGCTTCTTTTGGGTTGAAGTCGCTAATAATTTCTAAGCCTTTTTCACCAATAATAAAGTTTGTAGCCTCTTCTAAAATAGATTTAAATTCATTAAAATCTTCTTTGTACAAATAAATTTTATGCTTTTTAAAATGAAATGAACCATCGTCATTTGTAAATTTTTTACTCTCAGTTATGGTAAGATAATAGTCTCCAGCTTTGGTAGCTTTGACATCAAAAAAATAGGTTCTTCGTCCTGCACGAAGTGCCTTAGAAAAAATGTCTTGTTCTCGATCGTTCATAGTTAGGATTTTATTTTGCTATTATTTATAGTTCAATCAAAAGTCTAAAAAAATAATGAAGTCGCCAACTTTTTTAAATTATAATTTTATTGAATTTTTATAAACTATTTAAGAAGAAAATTCTTGAAGTTGCTTTTTGTACAAGGTTTTGTAATATCCATTTTTTCTAACCAATTGATTATGTGTACCTTCTTGGATAATTTGCCCATCTTCAAGCACAATAATATGGTCTGCATTTTTTACAGAAGAAATCCGATGGCTCACAATAATAGTTGTTGTGTTTTTTGAAATTTTTTCAATAGTATTTAAAATTTGTTCTTCAGTTTCGGTATCAACAGCAGAAAGACAATCATCTAAAAGTAATATTTGTGGAGATTTTATAAAAGCACGAGCAATAGAAACGCGTTGTTTTTGCCCCCCAGAAAGTGTAATTCCTCGTTCTCCTAAAATAGTATCATAACCTTTGGAAAAATTGATAATATTATTATGAACTGCAGCATCTTTGGCCGCTTGAACAACTTCTTGATTTGTAGCATTATTTTTTCCAAATTTAATATTATTATTAAGAGTATCCGAAAACAAAAAAGGATCTTGAGGCACATACCCAATACTATCTCTTAAGCTATGTAGATTTACATTTTTAATTGAAATATCATCAATTGTAATATTTCCTTTTGTAGCGTTGTACATTCTTCCAATGAGCTCTAGAATAGTGGTTTTGCCGCTTCCTGTTTTTCCAATAACCGCTAGAGTTTTTCCTTGTTCAAGAGTGAAGCTTACCCCTTTGAGCGCTTCAATATTAGTGTCTCTATATGTAAATCGAACGTTTTTAAATTCAATTTTTCCTTTGATAATGCTTGGTTGTTTTTTGGTGTTGAACACGCTTGGTTTTTGTTTCAAAAACGCATTGATTCGTTTTTGAGAGGCTTCTGCTTGTTGCACCAAGGAGGTTACCCATCCCACAGAAGCTACTGGCCATGTGAGCATATTTACATAAATAATAAACTCTGCTATTGTTCCAAGTTCGGCAATTTCTCCATTGATGTATTGTTGACCACCAACGTAGATTACCAATAAATTACTGGTGCCAATTAGAAGTAACATCAATGGAAAAAAGAAGGCTTGTGTCTTTGTTAAATTTAAACGCTTTTTTCTTTGATCATTTGACAAATCTGTGAAATTCTCTTCTGTTTCACCTTCTAATGCATAGGCTTTTGTAACTGTAATACCACTAAAAATTTCTTGAGTAGCTGAAGTGAGTGTTGAAAGCTGTTCTTGAACAATGGTACTGCGTTTGTGAATAAACTTACTTAAAAAATAGATCGATACAGATAATATAGGAAGAGGTATAATAGTGTATAGTGTAAGACTTGGAGCTTTGCTATACATATACGTGAGTGCTACAAGGAATAAAGTTATCATGTTTATGGTATACATCAAAGCAGGTCCAACATACATTCGGACTTTTCCAACATCTTCAGAAATTCTATTGATAAGATCTCCGGTTCTGTTTTGTTTGTAAAAAGGAAGACAAAGTCTTTGGTAGTGTGCGTATATTTCATTTTTTAAGTCAAATTCTATGTATCTAGAAACGTTAATTAGAGTTTGACGCATTAAAAAAGTAAACACCCCAGTGGCAATTGCTGCACCTATAATAAAAAGTATTTTTAGTCCAATAGCCGATTTAAAACTGGCATCATCAATGGGGTTTGAAATTTGATTAGCTACAAGAGTAATCACATCACCAATAAGTCGTGGAGTGAATAAAGAAAAGGTCTTAGCACATGCCACAATGATTACTCCAAGGATGACCCTGTATTTATATTTTATAAAATATTTATTGAGGTATTGGAGTTCTTTCATAATTAACTACTCTGCAAAGATACTTTTTAGATTTTATAAGATATCATATAAAAAAATTAAAATTTCAATTTTTAAGACCAAAATAACATTATTTTTGCAGGGCAAATGTTTAGTTTGTACCAAAAAAATAACTCAGTTAAAGTTCTTTAAATTATGCTCAACAGAAGACATATTCGTGCCAAAGTGATGCAAGTTCTTTATGCGCAAACAAGCAATACTACAGAAAATCTTAACTCCTCTGTGTTAAAAGAAAATTTTGAGAATATGTATTCGCTTTATCTTGTTTTACTTTCTCTTTTTATTAAACTACGTCAGCGTGCACAGGATCATCAGCAAAAAGCTAAACAAAAAATGCAACCTACATACGAAGATGCAAATCCAAATATGCGTTTTATCGAAAACTTAATTCTAGTAAGGTTAGTACAGAGTGAAGCATTGAAATCTAAATTAGAATTTTATAAAATTGATTTTTGGGAACAAGATGGAGAGTATATTGAATTGTTTTTTCAAGAAATGATTCAAAGTGATTTGTACAAATTGTACATGAATACTCCTACATCATCATTTGAAAATGATGTGAACTTTGTGGTAGAGTTATTTAAACAAATAATCGTTCCTAATGAAAAGTTATATGATTATTTTGAAGACAAAAATTTAACTTGGATTGACGATTTACCTGTTGTTAATACAGCTTTAGTGAAACTTTTTAGTAAGTTTAACAAAACTTCACCAGACACTTATTTTACGCCTTTATTGTTTAGAGACAAGGATGATGAAAAATTTGGGATTTCATTGTATAATAAAACCTTTAAAAATAAAGAGAAATTTAAAAAAGAAATTATTTCCTATACAAAAAATTGGGACAAAGACCGAATTTCTTCAATTGATTTTGTGCTGCTTCAGATGGCCATTTGTGAGATTCAGGAATTTCCAACAATTCCAACAAAAGTAACCATTAACGAATATATAGAGCTTGCAAAAGAATATTCTACTCCAAAAAGTAATGTATTTATCAATGGTATTTTGGATAAAATTGTTCGCGATTACAAAGACAACAAAACCTTAAACAAGAAAGGGCGTGGATTAATCTAATTTTTGTTAAATTTATGCCCATATTAAATTTTTAATTAATCAATATTATTTACACATGAAAAAACTGTTTTTATTACTATCAACAATTACACTTGTCTCATTTACGTCTTGTAAAGAGAAAGCATCAGAAAAAATAAATCAAGACAACGTAGAGAAAGCAGCAGAGCGCGATGCACAAGCCATTGTTTTTCCATCGGTAACATTTGATAAAACTACACATGATTTTGGAGAAATTATGAATGGCACACCAGTTGAAACCGTATTTACATACACTAACACTGGAAAATCGCCACTTGTTGTAACAGATATTAAAAGTACTTGTGGGTGTACAGTGCCACAGGGTTGGAGTAGAGAACCACTAGCGCCAGGCGCTTCGTCTCAATTTACAGTTAAGTTTAATGGAAAAGGAGCCAACAAAGTTTCCAAGACTATTACACTAACTACTAATACTGAAAAAGGAAGAGAGCAGGTAAGAATTTCTGCATTCATTAAGCCAGATCCAAATGCAGCACCTGTTGTAAAAAAACAATAAACTAACACAATAACTTATACACTCATGGAAGGTCTTAGTAATTTTATGCCCTTTATTTTGATGTTTGTAATCATCTACTTTTTTATGATTGCACCACAAATGAAGCGCGCCAAAAAAGAAAAACAATTTGCAGCCGCTCTCAAAAAAGGCGATCGTGTCATTACAAAATCAGGAATGCATGGTAAAGTTACAGAGCTTAACGATAAAGATGCCTCTTGTGTCATAGAAACACTTGCTGGCAAAATCAAGTTTGATCGTTCTGCAATTTCTATGGAAATGACAAAAAAGCTCAATACTTCTAAAAAATAGTTATATTTAATTTTAATATAAAAGCTGCCTTTTGGCAGCTTTTTTTATGCGTATTTTTTTTGGGTAAGCTCCGCAATTTTACAAATCACTTTTGTAGCGCTCAAAATACTTTCAAGTGGTACATATTCGTAACGTCCATGAAAGTTATGCCCTCCTGCAAAAATGTTGGGGCAGGGTAGTCCCATATAACTTAGTTGAGAACCATCTGTTCCGCCACGTATGGGCTTTATTAAAGGCACAATTGCAAGAGATTTCATTGCCTCTTCAGCAATATCTACACAGTGCATAACAGGAATCACTTTTTCTTTCATATTGAAATATTGATCCTTTATTTCAGCGTCAAAAGTAACATTATTGTATTTTCTGTTAAGTGCTTCAACCAATTGTTTCATAGTGGTTTTTCGAGCTTCAAAAAGATCCATATCATGATCTCTAATGATATATTTTAAAACGGTTTTTTCAACCTTTCCCTCGATATGGTGCAGGTGATAAAAGCCCTCATACCCCTCGGTGTGTTCTGGAGTTTCTTTTTCAGGTAAACGCTCTATAAATTTTTGGGCATAATACATACTATTCACCATTTTTCCTTTAGCATATCCCGGGTGTACTATTTTCCCATGAACTGTAATTTCTGCACTGGCTGCATTAAAATTCTCGTATTCGAGCTCTCCAATTTGACTTCCGTCCATGGTGTAGGCCCATTCAGCTCCAAATTTTTTGACATCAAACTTATGTGCACCTCTACCAATTTCCTCATCTGGAGTAAACCCCACTTTGATGGGCCCATGCTTTAATTCTGGGTGTTGTACCAAATATTCCATAGCACTTACAATTTCGCAAACGCCTGCTTTGTCATCTGCACCTAGCAAGGTTGTACCATCTGTAGTGATCAAGGTTTGTCCTTTATATTGTAATAAGTCTTCAAAATAATCTGGCGATAAAATGATGTCTTTTTCTTTGTTCAAGATGATATCTTTCCCATCATAATTTTCAATAATTTGAGGTGATACATTTGCCGCTGTGTAGTCAGGAGAAGTATCAAAATGAGAAATAAATCCTATAGCTGGCACATCATGGTCTACATTTGAAGGAAGCGTGCCCATAACATAGGCGTTTTTGTCAATAGAAACATCTTTTAATCCAATATTTTCTAGCTCTTTTGCAAGAAGCTTGGCTAAGGTCCATTGTTTTTCTGTACTCGGCGTAGTTTGTGAATTGGGATCACTTTCAGTATCAATTTTTACATAAGTTAAAAAGCGATCGAGGATTTTTTTTCTGTCTAACATTTAATATAGGATTTCATCAAAAATAATTAACCTCATCAAATGAGGCAAATCTTCTGCTTCTTTTGTTATAGTCTTTTTTGTGTTCTTATTTTAATGTATTTTTGCATTCAAATAGATACCATGTACAAGGCCGTTATTCGTTCTCTTCTTTTTAAATTTGATCCAGAAGCTGTACATTATTTCACTTTTGATGTTATAAAATTAATTTCAAAAATCCCTTTAATTTCTTCTTTGATTCGTTTGTTGTTTAAGGTTCAACATCCTGTATTGGAGCGCGAATTGTTTGGGTTGAAGTTTCAAAATCCTGTGGGTCTTGCTGCTGGATTTGATAAGAATGCAGTGCTGTATAACGAACTTTCCAATTTTGGATTCGGATTTATAGAAATTGGAACGGTAACCCCCAAAGCCCAAGATGGTAACCCCAAAAAACGTCTTTTTAGACTAAAAGACGACAATGGGCTAATTAATCGTATGGGTTTCAATAATGCAGGGCTTGATGCTGTAATAAGTAATTTAAAACAAAATAAAAAACGACTTATTATTGGAGGGAATATTGGGAAAAATACCGCCACTTCACCAGAGCATTATACAGAAGACTATGCGGCTTGTTTCAAAGCATTGCATCCCTATGTTGATTATTTTGTACTTAACGTAAGTTGTCCAAATGTGGGGAGTCATGCAAAACTTACAGATAAAGAGTATTTGGAAGAACTCATCAACGAAATGAAGCGTCTGAATACCACTTTTAAGATTCAAAAACCTATTCTACTCAAAATTGCTCCCGATTTAAATGATACTCAATTGGATGAGATAATTGAATTGATACAAAACACCAAAATTGCTGGAGTCATTGCTTCCAATACCTCAACATCTCGTAATGGATTAAAAACACCAAAGCAGAAGTTGAAAGCCATAGGAAATGGAGGATTAAGTGGCCAGCCCATAAAATCAAAAAGTACTAGAGTGATTCAGTATCTGTCAAAGAATAGTAATAAGGCTTTTCCAATCATTGGTGTAGGAGGGATTCACTCTGCCAAAGATGCTCTTGAAAAACTTGATGCCGGTGCAGATTTAGTCCAAATTTATACAGGATTTGTATATGAAGGACCTATTTTGATTAAACGCATAAATAAGGCGCTTATACAAATAGCAAAGACCATTTGATATTGAATATTGAGGTTCTTATATCATTTATTATTGCAACAGCAACATTGGCTTTTTCTCCAGGACCCGATAATATATTTGTCTTAATTCAGAGTGCGACTCATGGTAAAAAGTCTGGTTTTGCGGTGGTGTCTGGTCTAATGTCTGGATGTTTCGTGCACACTTCTCTTGTTGCTTTTGGGTTGTCTGCTTTTATTCAGGCTAATGAAAAATTATATTGGATTCTAAAAGTTTTTGGCGCAGCATACATGCTATTTTTAGCTTTTAAAGTTTATAAATCAAAACAAAATTTTACTAAACTAACTGCTGAGGTGTCACAAAAAAGATTCTTTCAATTATATAAGCAAGGTTTTATAATGAATGTTCTAAATCCAAAGGTTTCAATTTTCTTTTTAGCCTTTTTTCCTGCTTTTGTTTTTAGTGATTCTATTTCTCTTTTTAAGCAATTTTATGTATTGGGCTTTCTTTTTGTTTTAACATCTTTTGTGGTGTTTTCATCTTATGTGATATTGTCAGGTTTTTTGTCAAAATTATTTTTTAATTCACCAAAAAAGATAAAACTCTTAAAGCGTTTGCAGGCTGGTTTTTTTATTGGAATTGCAGTGGTGATTTTAAGAGGGTAAAATAAACTTCAGATTTTATTATTCGTAAATTTTTAAAACCTCATTTTGTGCTTTGATCGCACTTATAAATTCATCCCTCATTTTTTCTACAAGTTCTTTAACAGAAGGATTATCTTCAATATTTGTAACACCTTGACCTGCAGACCATATGGTGCTCCATGCCTTGGCTTCTTTTTCCATTGCATTAAGCTCGTTTCCGAAATCAATTTTTTTGGTGTGCGACAGCATTTCTTCTGTAATGCCCATAGCTTCGAGACTAGGGCGAAGGAAGTTTGCAGAAACCCCTGAAATCGCTGCAGTATACACAATATCACTTGCTCCAGAATTGATGATCATGTTTCTATAATCTTCAGGTGCCTTGCTTTCTTTTGTATTAATAAATCGTGTACCCATATAAGCCAAATCTGCACCCATCTGCAATGCTGATGCAACATCTTTTCCGTTGGAAATACACCCAGAAAGTAAAATCGTTTTTTTGAAAAACTTTTTAATTTCAGCAACAAAAGGCATGGGATTTAGTGTTCCTGCATGGCCACCTGCTCCAGCAGTTACCAAAATCAATCCGTCCACACCAGCTTCTGCAGCTTTTTCGGCATGTCGTTTTTTGATGACATCATGAAATACAAGTCCTCCATAGCTATGTACTGCCCCTACTAGTTGTGGCACTGCGCCTAGAGAAGTTATGATCAATGGAACTTTGTGTTTTATACAAATGGCTAAATCAGCTTGAACTCTTGGATTTGTATGATGTACAATCAAATTAACTCCAAAAGGTGCTGCTTTTTTTCCAGTTTCTTTTTCAAAAGCTTCAAGTGCTGCTTTGATCTCAATAATCCAATCCTCAAAACCTTCAGTAGTACGTTGGTTGAGTGCTGGGAATGTACCAATAATACCGTTTTTACAACATTCTATTACCAATTTTGGGCCAGAAATTAGAAACATAGGGGCTGCAACAACAGGGAGATTTAGTGTGTTGATAAAACTTGGTTTGCTCATTTATTTTTTATTTTAAAGATAACAATTAAAAAATTAGGGATTTAAATTTTAAGTTAAAATTAGCTTACCCTTTGATGAATCTTATTTTGTTTCAGATTAAAGATATTTATTAACATGTTTGAAATCTTTAATAAAGAGGATATTTTTTTGAATGATTATCAATTTTAATACCTGCGATTACCAAATCCATAATTTGCTTTAATCATTGTGAATTAAGAAGTTAGCTTTCTTATCTTTACGTTCAATTTAATAAGTTTTTATGGCAGTTCAACCAAAACTAGAGCGTTTCAAAAAAAATGTGTTATCTAAATTTCAGATATACAATAGTATCTTCATGACTTTGCCTTTCGATCAAATTACTAAAACAGGGGTGTTGTTACCTTTGTTTCATGAAACTTGTGAAAAAGGATATGCTGCTGGTGATGATCCAAGTACAATTGTAGATACATTTTTCCAAAAATATCAAGCAAGACGCACAAAGAAAAGCCAGATTAAATTATTATTTAGATTTATCCAATACATTGAGCGTCAGGTGGTTTTGTTTGATGCCATTGAAGATGCTGCTTTTCCAGTTATTAATAACATGGACGGAATTGGTACCCTTCGTAGTTTAAAAGAAAAAGCTTTTTCAGAAAATAAAATTGATGAGTTAAAAGCATATTTGGATGAATTTAAGGTGCGTATTGTACTTACAGCCCATCCCACTCAGTTTTATCCAGGTTCAGTTTTGGGGATTATAACAGATTTAACTGAGGCTATAAAAGATAACGATTTGAGCCGTATTAATGGTTTACTTGCCCAACTAGGAAAAACGCCATTTTTCAAACATAAAAAGCCAACCCCATTTGATGAGGCAGTAAACCTAATATGGTATCTCGAAAATGTATTTTATGATTCTTTTGGAGCAATATTTGATTATATTCAACAGAACATTTATGACAATAAAGTCATTAAAAATGAAATTATAAACATTGGTTTTTGGCCAGGTGGTGACCGTGATGGGAATCCATTTGTTCTTCCAGACACCACACTTAAGGTGTCAGGATTGCTCAAAAAGTCAATTTTAAAGAATTACGCGAAAGATTTGAAAAAGCTCAAGCGAAAATTGACCTTTAGAGGTGTTGAAGATCGTGTTGGTCAATTGATAAAAGATGCATACAGTGGCTATGACAACCCTGAGGTTTTTGATTTAGATGCTTTTGTTAATGAATTAAAAGATATTCGTAAAGTTGTCTCAAGAGATCATCATTCTTTGTATGTACAAGATATTACAAGTTTGATTAATAAAATTCAACTTTTTGGACACCATTTTGCGGCTCTTGATATTCGCCAAGATAGTAGAATTCATCATAAAGTATTTTCTAAAATTGTTGAAAAATCTAAGCAAATAAATAGCCGTATTTTTCCAGAAAATTATGATGAGTTATCAGATGATGAACAAATTGATGTGTTGTCTAGAGTTGAAGGTGTATTAGACACTTCTATTTTTAAAGATGAATTGGTTAAAAACACGCTTCAAACCATAAAAGTTGTCAAACAAATACAGCAAACCAATGGAGAACAAGGGGCGCATCGCTATATTATAAGTAATAACCAGACAGCGTTAAATGTCATGCAGTTGTATGCAATGCTAAAATTGGTAGCGTTCAATGATAGACTTTCCATAGATATTGTACCCCTATTTGAAACAGTAACAGATTTGGAAAATGCTCCAAAAGTTATGGAGCAATTGTATACAAACAAAGCCTACAAAGCGCACTTAAGATCTCGAGGACAAAAGCAAACCATAATGTTAGGATTTTCTGATGGCACAAAAGATGGTGGGTATTTTATGGCAAATTGGGCAATTTTTAGAGCAAAAGAGGCGCTCACCAAAGTATCAAAACAATACAATATTGATGTTGTGTTTTTTGACGGACGAGGTGGGCCGCCAGCACGTGGTGGAGGAAAAACACATCAGTTTTATGCTTCTCTAGGACCAACAATTGAGGATAAAGAAGTTCAGCTTACTATTCAAGGACAGACGATTAGTTCTAATTTTGGAACACCAGATTCTTCAAAATATAATTTGGAGCAACTCATTAGTTCTGGTTTGTCAAACAGTTTAGGTTCTGAAAATAAAGGATTTTCAGATGAAGATCGTCAAACTATGGATGAATTGGCTACCTTGAGTTATCAAACCTATCAGGAGTTTAAAGCACATCCTAAGTTTATTCCTTATTTAGAGCGTATTAGTACGTTGAAATATTATGCAAAAGCTAATATCGGTAGTCGTCCATCCAAAAGATCTAAATCTGATCGTTTGATTTTTTCAGATTTAAGAGCAATACCTTTTGTGGGATCTTGGAGTCAACTAAAACAAAACGTTCCTGGATTTTTTGGTGTAGGTACCGCGATTCAGTCATTTGAAGAGCGAGGAGAGCTAGATAAAGTAGTTGCGCTTTACAATAATTCTAGCTTCTTTAAAACGTTATTAGAAAACAGTATGATGTCTTTGAGTAAATCGTTTTTTGCTTTAACAAAATATATGGCTGAAGATGAAGAGTTTGGTGAATTTTGGACGATCATTTATAATGAGTATCGACTCACTTTACGTTTGTTGCTAAAAATTACAGGCTATAAAGAGTTGATGGAAAACGAGCCAAGTGGAAAGGCTTCTATAGAAGTGCGTGAGTCAATTGTATTGCCATTGGTTACCATACAGCAATATGCTTTAAGGAAAATTCAGCACCTTCAAAAACAAAAAACGGTTGATAAGGAACAAATTGAAGTTTTCGAAAAAATTGTAACTCGAACGCTCTACGGCATCATTAATGCGAGTAGAAACTCTGCCTAACAAAACATTACCCTAAAGCATTTTGCTTTAGGGTTTTTTCTTTCCAAGTAATTAATAAGAGCAAAATTGATGTTTTCAATAATAATCAATTAGAATGAAGCAATGGTTTCATTGACTCTGATGTAAATTAACTCTAATCAATGAAAAAAGCCCCTGAGTACTAATACCCAAGGACTTTTTAATCACAAACAAAAAAATGTGTTTATATATTTTAGAAGCTATAGATTGCAGCAACTGTAAATGCAGCTAAAGAATCTGAAGCTTCGCCATCACTGTCTACGTAAGGCTTAGTTTCACTCCAAGAGTCTAATCTGATTTCTGGCTTAATTGTTAAGTTTTCAACAGTGTAGCTTCCTGTAAGTGTAGCAGCAAAAACGCTAGGTAAATCATCTACTCCGTCAGCATGGTATCCAAAAAGCTCACCTCTAAGTCCAATTGAAAAGTCTTCAGAAGTTGCTAGTTGTGGATAAAGTGCAACACCGTAGAAGCCAGCATCGTCATTCACTTGGTAGGCGCCATTGATTCCTAAGAAAAAGTCATCGGATAGGTCAAATCCACCAGTATAGTCGATCTCAAATCCTAATACTTCTTCGTCATCATAATAAAGATTAAGGTACTGACCTGCATATCCTAACTGAGCACCTAAAGCATATCCGCCTGTTGTGTTGTTATTAACATCTGTAGGGTTCATTAAAGCAAGCATTAAGCTTACATCGCTTCCTAAATCAAAGTCAGCTTTCAATCCAACATGTGAAAATGGTCCGTTAGAAAATAAATAAGAGGTACTGTAGTTGAAGTTTCCTGCAGGAGAAATAACTTCATAACCTAAATATGTATTGAAACGACCCATTGTAAGTGTAGTTGATTCAGATACGTTCCAGTACGCATACAATTGATTAAGGTTGTACCCTCCAACAGCTGCATCTGCTCTTGGTCCAAAAACAACATCAGCAACAACACCTGTTTTTTCACCTTCATAAGATGCAATAATGTTTGCCATACCTAAAGCAAAACCTGTTTCATCTGCAAAAGAAGTTCCGAAGGACTGAGTAATGTCATCTCCAGCTGATAGGTTAGATTGGTAATAGGCATCAACGGTTCCAGAAATAGATAGTGTTGACTCTTCATCTTGTGCAAAAGCAGCAAAAGAAGCTGCAATTGTTAATAGTGTAAAAATTTTTTTCATAATAAAATTAGTTTAATTTTTAGTGATTAATGCCCCAAACTTAAGCTATAAACATATAAACCCCTAAATAAATAGGGTAGCATTAATAATTTTTATGTAATTAATAAAATTAACCCTATTATTTTTAGGGGTATTGTTTAAATTATTATTTAAATTATTAAATTAACATTATGGTTTTTCACGTAAAATTAATTTTTGATGATTTTGGATTAGATATAATTTTGAGTTTTGATTTAATTTGGAGATATACTAAAATTTAAAATTTTGAAAAAAAGACTTTAATAATTCATCAAAAACAATAGGGTCAAAATATTTAAAATACATTTTAAAGGCTTTAAAATATTAAAATCATAATAATTTATTAAACATTATTATCAGTCCTGTTTTTGTCCTTATATTTCGTCTCTATTTTGTTGAAAACTAACAATTTAAAACCAAGCATATGTTGAAAAAACAGGGAATGTATTTACCAGAATTTGAGCACGATAATTGTGGTGCAGGATTCATTTGTAGTTTAGAAGGAAATAAATCTAATGACATTATTCACAAGGCGCTTCAAATTTTGGAACGCCTAGAGCACAGAGGAGCAGTTAGTTCTGATGGAAAAACAGGAGATGGTGCAGGAATTCTAACTGACATTCCACATGAGCTTTTTGTTAGTGATTGTAATTTTGATTTACCAAGTTTTGGACAGTATGCAGCTGGTAATGTGTTTTTGCCCAAAAAAGAGAACCAAAGAAACTATTGTATCTCTGTTTTTGAGAAATGTATGAAGGAGCAAGGTCTTAATGTTTTGGGATGGAGAGAAGTTCCAGTTGACCCTTCTGTTCTTGGAACTATCGCTCAGCAAACAGAACCAGAAGTAAAGCAAATTTTTATTACAAAAAATAATGAACAGCAAGACGATTTTAATTTTAATTTAAAACTTTTTATTGCTCGTAAAAAAGCTGAACACGAAATTTATAATTCTAAACTTTCTGAAAGCAACTTTTTCTATTTACCCAGTCTTTCAACAAAAATTATAATATATAAAGGACTACTTATTCCTGAAGATATAAAACTTTATTACAGAGATTTAGAAAACCCTTTGTTTGTTACACGTCTTGCATTAGTGCATCAACGTTTTTCGACTAATACGTTTCCAACTTGGGATTTGGCACAGCCTTTTAGGTATATGTGTCACAATGGAGAAATTAACACCCTTCGAGGTAATGTATCTCGAATGCTTTCTAGAGAGGCATTACTAGAAAGTGATTTGTTTGGTGAGGATATCAAATCTGTGTTACCAATAATTCTTCCAAACAAATCAGATTCATCGTCTATGGATATGGCTGTGGAGTTATTGTTAATGACAGGCCGCTCTTTGCCAGAAGTAATGATGATGCTTATTCCTGAAGCATGGGAAAAAAATAATGAAATGTCTTCTACAAAAAAGGCATTTTATGAATACAACTCATGTTTGATGGAGCCATGGGATGGACCTGCTTCTATTCCTTTTACAGATGGTAATTATATTGGTGCTGTTTTGGATAGAAACGGACTAAGACCATCGCGCTATTCTGTTACAAAAGATGGTTATGTTATTATGTCTTCGGAGATTGGAGTCATTGAGTTGGCACCAGAAAATGTTGCTCATCATGGGCGATTGGAACCGGGAAAAATGTTTCTTGTTGATATGAACGAAGGGCGGATTGTTAATGATGAAGAAATCAAAGAACAAATTGCCGCACAAAAACCATATCGCAAATGGCTCGATGACCAACTTGTATATTTGAAGCAAATCCCTTATAACGATTGTCCAATTTTCCTAAATCAAGAGCCTTTAGATAAAAGAAAAGTACTTTTTGGATACACTCAAGAAGATATCAAAACGATTATATTGCCTATGGCCAATTTAGCCAAAGAACCAATAGGTTCTATGGGGAGTGACACACCATTAGCGCTTTTGTCTGAAAAGCCACAATTGATATACAATTATTTTAAGCAATTGTTTGCTCAGGTGACTAACCCTCCTTTGGACGGTATTCGAGAGGAGTTGATTACAGATATTAGTTTAACTCTAGGCAGTGATTATAATATTTTTGAAATCAATGAAGCGCATTGTAAAAAATTAAAAATTCAAAATCCTGTGATTTCTAAACAGGATTTAGATAAAATTAAAAGTTACAATAATCCCAACTTTAAAATTTCCTCTGTTCCTATTTTATACGACATAAATAAAGGGCACAACGGTTTGGAAGACGCTTTAGATGAACTTTTAAAAACAGTCTCTTCTCATGTTGATAATGGGACTAATATTTTGATTTTATCAGACAGAAAAGTTTCAAAAGACAAAGCACCTATTCCTGCTCTTTTGGCCTGTTCGTTCATCAACAGCGGCTTACAGAAATTAGGAAAACGTTCTAAAATAAGTATCATAATAGAATCTGCAGAGCCAAGAGAAGTACATCACTTTGCGTTGCTATTTGGCTATGGAGCAAGTGCTATAAATCCTTATATGGTTAACGAAATTATTGAGGATGAAGTTTTAAATCTTGACCCAAAAGCAGATACAGAAAAAGCCATTGCTAACTACAATAAAGCCGTTGGAAAAGGAATTTTAAAGGTGATGAATAAGATTGGTATTTCTACATTAAATTCTTATCGCGGGTCACAATTATTTGAATGTATTGGAATCAATACAAATGTGGTTGACAAATATTTTCCAAAAACTGCAACTCGAATTCAAGGTGTAGATTTGCATCAATTAGAAAAAGAAATTTCTAAGCGTTATGCCTCTACTTATGTCAAAAAATCAATTGATGCCAGCCTAGATTTAGAAATGGGAGGCCAGTACCGATGGAGAAGAAATGGAGAACATCATTTGTTTAATCCACTTTCTATCGCCAAACTTCAAGATTCGGTTCGAACGAATAAGCCTCAAAAATATAAGGAATATTCGGAGTTGATAAATAATCAATCCAAGCAACTGATGACGATTCGAGGATTGTTTGAATTTACAAATTACGATCCTATTCCTTTAGAAGAAGTAGAGCCATGGACAAACATTGTTAAGCGTTTTAAAACAGGTGCAATGTCTTATGGTTCTATTAGTAAAGAAGCCCATGAAAATTTGGCCATTGCAATGAACAGAATTGGTGGAAAGAGCAATTCTGGAGAAGGCGGTGAAGATCAAGAACGTTTTTATAAAAATGCTAATGGCGATTGGAAAAATAGCGCCATAAAACAGGTGGCTTCTGGACGATTTGGTGTTACATCAAATTATTTGTCTAATGCCAAAGAAATTCAAATTAAAATGGCACAAGGTGCCAAACCTGGCGAAGGTGGGCAGTTACCAGGACCAAAAGTAAACCCTGATATTGCAAAAACACGAAATTCTACACCCTATGTAGGTCTAATTTCTCCACCACCACACCACGATATATATTCTATTGAAGATTTATCGCAGTTGATTTATGATTTAAAATCCGCGAATCGAGAAGCACGTATCAATGTAAAACTAGTATCAGAAGTTGGTATTGGAACTGTAGCGGCTGGTGTAGCCAAAGCAAAGGCAGATGTTGTTTTAATTTCTGGTTATGATGGCGGAACAGGAGCTTCTCCATTAACGTCATTAAAACACGCTGGTTTGCCATGGGAATTGGGGCTTGCTGAAGCACAACAAACCCTTGTCATGAATGATTTGAGAAGTAGAATTGTTGTAGAATGTGATGGTCAATTAAAAACAGGAAGAGATGTTGCGGTGGCTTGCCTTTTAGGTGCTGAAGAATTTGGTTTTGCAACTGCGCCACTAGTAGCATCTGGATGCATTATGATGAGAGCTTGTCACCTAAATACATGCCCAGTTGGGATTGCAACTCAAAACCCTGAATTGCGTAAAAAATTCAAAGGGAAGCCGGAACATGTAGTTAACTTTATGTATTTCGTAGCACAGGAATTGCGAGAAATTATGGCAAAACTAGGGTTTAGAACTATTGATGAAATGGTTGGTAAAGTTGAAAAGCTAGACCGCAACACAGCAATTGAACATTACAAATCAAGAGGAATAGACCTTACACCAATTCTTCATAAAGTTGAGGTAGATGCTGATGTAGATATTTTCAATACAGAAACACAAGATCATCAACTTGAACGTGCTTTGGATTTTGAAATTATTGATAAAGCTCATCCGGCTTTATTTAGAAAAGAGCCAACGGTTTTGGATTTAAAAATAAATAATGAAAATAGAGCTGTAGGTGCAATTTTGAGTAATGAAATTTCAAAAATATATGGAGCTCAAGGGTTACCTGAGAATACTTTAAAAATTAACTTTAAAGGATCTGCAGGCCAGAGTTTTGGCGCTTTTGCCACAAAAGGATTAACCCTTAACGTGATTGGAAATACTAATGATTATTTGGGTAAAGGTTTATCTGGTGCAAAGATTACAGTACGTATCCCAGATGAATCCACTATAATTCCTGAGGAAAACATCATTATAGGAAATGTAGCATTATATGGTGCAACTTCTGGTGAAGCCTATATTAATGGAAAAGCAGGTGAGCGTTTTTGTGTTAGAAACTCAGGTGCGACAGCTGTTGTAGAAGGCATAGGAGACCATGGCTGTGAATATATGACAGGAGGAGTTGCAGTTGTATTGGGTGAAGTTGGACGTAATTTTGGAGCTGGTATGAGTGGTGGAATCGCTTATGTTTATGATCCTAATGAAACATTCAAAAGTAAATGCAACCATGAAGGACTAAATTTGGATCCTCTTGAAGATGATGTGCATGTTCAAGAATTAAGAACATTAATTGAAAACCACTACAATACAACATTAAGTCCACTAGCACAACGCATTTTGGAACAATGGGAATCCGCAGTCAAAGACTTTATTCGTGTACTGCCAGAAGAATACAGACAAGCATTAATCAGATTAGAAGAAGAAAACCTCGTAAAAAAATAATACTATGGGAAAGACCACAGGTTTTATGGAATACAAACGTGTAGATGAAGCTTATGACGCGGTAAAAGAACGTGTTATGCACTACAAGGAATTTACTGTTCCCCTAAAGGAAAAAGAATTAAAAAACCAGGGTGCTCGATGCATGGATTGTGGTATCCCATTTTGCCATAGTGGTTGTCCTTTAGGAAATTTAATTCCTGATTTTAATGACAATGTTTACCAAGGAAATTGGGAAAAGGCAGCAAAAATTTTGCATTCCACAAATAACTTCCCAGAATTTACAGGGCGATTATGTCCTGCTCCGTGCGAACAAGCTTGTGTATTGGGCATTAATGAAGATCCTGTAAGTATTGAAAACATTGAAAAAAATATTGTTGAAATTGCTTTTGAAAAAGGATGGGTAAAACCTCAAATTCCAACAAGTAGAACTGGAAAAACAGTGGCTGTCGTTGGTTCTGGTCCTTCTGGATTGGCAGCAGCACAGCAACTAAATCGAGCGGGTCATCTTGTAACTGTTTTTGAACGTGATGCAAAAGCAGGAGGGTTGTTGCGCTATGGAATTCCAGACTTTAAACTTGAAAAATCAATAATTGACCGGCGTATAGAAATTCTTGAGCAAGAAGGAATTACATTCAAAACTAACACTAATGTTGGTGAAGATGTTTCTGTTGAATCTTTACAATCTGATTTTGATGCACTTCTACTTTGTGGTGGTGCAACAGCACGTCGTGTACTTCCTTTAGATGGTTCGAATTTAAAAGGAATAGTTCAGGCCATGGACTTTTTGAAGCTCAACAATGAATATGTGGATGGCCTAAGAACATTTGATGAAATTATTTCTGCTAAAGGAAAAAATGTCATTGTAATAGGAGGAGGAGATACGGGATCCGATTGTATAGGAACTTCAAATAGACACGGTGCAAAAAGTGTTACAAATTTCGAAATTCTAGATAAACCAACAGAAGGAAGACCAGCTCATCAGCCTTGGCCATTTTGGCCCATGAAAATGAAAACAAGTTCTTCACATCAAGAAGGAGTTGAACGTCATTGGAGCGTTTCTACAAAAAAGTTTTTAAGCGATGAAAATGGTAATCTTACAGGCTTGGTGACTTGCGAAGTCGAATGGATTTTTAAAGAAGGTGAACGCCCTCAATTGAAAGAACTTCCAGGAACTGAAAAAACATGGCCATGTGATTTAGTGTTGTTAGCACTTGGATTTACAGGACCTGGTTCTAACCTTGTCCAGCAATTAAACTTAGATACTGACTTTAGAACTAATATCAAAGCCACAACCAAAGATTACAAAACTAATATTCCAGGTGTTTTTGCTGCTGGAGATATTAGAAGAGGACAATCGCTTATTGTTTGGGCTATTTCAGAAGGCCGTCAATCTGCTCATCATGTTGACGCATTTTTGATGGGTACTTCTGACTTGCCACTCAAAGACGAAAATGATTTACCAAGAGTTTAGATTTTTATTATGGCTATTTTTACATAAAAAATTAATTGTAATATATTGCAATTGATTATTTAAATTTCACATGAGAAAAATAGCAGTCCTTTTAATATTTACTTTTTTAGTTAACTGTAAAGATGATGTAGAACCCGTTGGAAATTCCAATGGAGATGGCATTGCAACCCCTTACGAAATCACTCAAATAAGTTTTAAGGCAGATTTAAATGCCACACTGTTTGAAGATATTGTTTTGAATTTTGATGGAGTTGAGTTTTTCACAGGTGTATTACCTTACGGAGTTGACATTAAGAATTTAATTCCATCCATTGTAACAAGCCCAGAAAATGGATTTATTAAATTGGATGAAATTAATTATCAAAACAATACAACCTCTTATAATTTCTCTAAAGAAGTTAATGTCGATATATTCAATTCAGATCAAACAGATTATTGGAGATATAAAATTAGATTAACCTATTTTACAGGACTTCCTATTATTTCAATTGATACAGATAATATACCTGTTGACTCAAGAGATTTTTATGTTTCTGGTGAATTAGATCTATTTGGAGGATTAATTTTTGATGACATTGATATGACTTCAATACTCATTAGAGGTCGCGGGAATTCTACTTGGTTTAATCCAAAAAGACCATACCAAATTAAATTTGATACCAAAACGTCTATTCTTGGACTTCCTGAGGATAGAAAATGGGTTCTTTTGGCAGAATATTCAGATAAATCACTTATGCGCAATAAAATTGCTTATGAAATGGGGGCGATAAGTAGTTTGGATTACACACCAAAAGGAGAGTATGTTGAAGTCTTTCTAAATAACAATCATTTGGGGACTTACCTTTTTGCTCAAAAAGTTGAAGAATCGAGCAATAGAGTCAATATAGGAGACGAGGGCTATTTAATTGAAATTGATCAAGATTATAGGGTAGATCCCGACGATGTGTTTTTTACTCCAACAATTTTTACTCAAGAATATAGCTCTAATGTATTCAATATTAAAGCTCCAAATATTTCTTATGATACTCCAGAATTTACTCTAATTGAAGATCATATAAATAATTTTGAAGCAGTTTTATTTAGCTCTGATTTTACAAATCCAGATATTGGATATCGTAGTTACATTGATATTAATAGTTTTGTCGATTGGTTTTTAATTAATGAAATTGCAAAAACTGTTGACGCTCGTTGGTATTCGAGTATATATTTTACTTACATTCCAGGTGGGAAAATAAAAATGGGGCCAATTTGGGATTTTGATTTGTCTTTTGGAAATGTCAATTATGCAGATTCACAATATACAGAAGGTTATTGGATAAAATATAATCCATGGTTCAGTAGAATGTTTGAGGATCCATACTTTGAAAATCTTGTCAGTGAGCGATTTGATTTTTATTATCAAAACCTAGACAACTTCAATTCAAAAATAGACGAATTTAGTTCTTATTTAAGCGTCTCACAAAGCTATAATTATGATATATGGCAAACCTTGGGGATCTATGTTTGGCCAAATCCAGTTTGGTTTGATACACACCAAGAAGAAGTAGATTATGTAAAACAGTGGTTATTAGCACGCATGAATTGGTTAAATCAAGAGTTTGGCTTTTGATTTGAATTGTGTTAATGTTTTTATAAACAAAAATCAATTTATCATGTCTTCCCATATATTTGTTTGAAATATACCATAAAATTCAAACAAAATGAAAACGAATTATTTTAACATTTTCTTTCTCCTATTCTTTGCTTTATTGTTCAACAATGATGTAATATTTGCACAGGACTTTCAAGGGAAAGCCACTTATATTTCTAAATCTAAAATGGAACTCGGGCGCTGGGGAGCACGAATGAGTGAGGCACAAAAAAAGCAAATTGCCGCTCGACTAAAAAACCGTTTAGAAAAAGAATTTGTTTTGGTTTTTAACAAACAAGAATCTGTTTTTACTGAAGAAGAGCAGCTAGATGCTATTTCTGGGGCCACAGACTCATGGGGCAAAAATTTTGCGGCCGGAGAAAATTATAAAAATGTAAAAACTAATGCTCAAATTCAACAACAGGAATTTTATGGTAAAAAGTTTTTAGTTAAAGATAAACTTCAAAAAATTGATTGGACTTTAGGTAAAGAGTCCAAACAAATAGGAAATTACCTTTGTTTTAAAGCTACTAGTTTTATTCCAACAGATGATTTATTGTGGTACTCTTTTTCATGGAGTAGAATGAGATCAACGGATAATCAAGACGCTGAAGACGAAGAAAACAATGAACCAGAAGTTGATGTCACTCAAATTGAGGCATGGTATACGCCACAAATCCCTATTGGCCATGGACCTTCTGAATATTGGGGTTTACCAGGTTTAATTTTGGAGGTTAGCGCTGGAGGAACAACAATGTTATGTTCAAAAATTGTTATCAATCCTGTTGAAGCTGTTGAAATCGAAGCCCCAAAAAAAGGGACTACAGTTACCAAAATTGAATATCAAGATATTATACAGAACAAAATGGCGGAATTCAGAAATAACCGAATGCGTCGCCGATAATTATCATTCTTTAATAATACTTAATAATTTATGTAAATCCACCCCGTAAACACATCGTTTTCGTCGTTGTTAAGTTTTAGTACATAGAAATAAGTTCCAACAGGGACTAAATCACCATCTTTGGATGTTCCATCCCACTTGCGATTATCATTGCCCTCAAAAACACATATACCATAGCGGTTAAAAATTTTCAAAGAGTGATTCAAGTGTATGCCATAAAGATTTTGAATTTGAAAGACATCATTGAGTCCATCATTGTTTGGTGAAATAGCTTGAGGAATAATAATATCACAATTTTCTGAAACTAAAAGAATTGGATAAACTTCATAGCAAATATCATCTTCAATAGTACCATAAACCAATTGATTTTCTGAATTAACTTCAAAATCATTAGGATTATCGATAATATTTTCAAAATTTTCTATATCATCAAGAGAATTGAAAAAACCAACAAAATCATCCCCTAGAAATACATTAGAAGCATCAAATAAATTAACTGTTGGGCTACTGCTTTGGCAATATAGGATTTCAAAATTATCTGTATAAATGGTAGGGTTTTCAATAATAATTTCTACAGTAATTAAATCCTGACTTTCACAGTCATCTATAGTTTGAGAAATATAAACTGTGGTATCATCACTAATTTCAGTAGTATCATCAAGCAAGGTGTCCCCTGATTGATCGGTATAAAATTTAATATTCTCACCATTGGTTTGAAGCTCTTGTAAAAGAACTGAATTGCAAAAAGTTTGTGGGGTATCTGCTGTTGGTGTGGGGGTATTTGTTTCAGTAATTACAGCTGTTCTTGTTGTAGAAATACAACCTGTAATATTGTCGATTGTTTCCGCATAGTAGGTGCCAACAGCATTAGCAGTATAGATTAAACTGTTTGCTTGTAAAAGTTGTCCATCTGAAGCAGCATCATACCAGTTGACGCTAGTATTTGAAGTTGAGGTTACAGATAAAATGGCTTCATTTAAACTACAATCAAAAGTAACATCTCCATTGCTATTAGGCGCAGGGGGATTTGGATTGATTGTGATTTGAAATAGGTCTGAAAATAATACACATTGTTCATTTGATAGGTTGTCTGCAAATTCAGAAACTTTTGTTCTATAAAATCCTTCAGATGTCATATTAAGATTTATACTTTGATTTGTTTCTCCAGCAATATCTTGCCACGTTATACCATTGGCACTTTCTTGCCATTGATAGAAATGAGAAGTAAAAACTGAAAAATCTGGAGTAGAAGTTAAGGTTGTGGCATATGGTGTTTCGCTATTACAAATTGTTACAGAAGTATTACCTGATTCATCCGTTACGACTAAATTATCTCCACAAGTTTTGAATTCAATATCATCTATAACTAAGTCATTTCCACAGCCGCCACCTCCATTGTTGAGCATTTTTAAGACAACAGATTGTTGGTTTTCTATAGTTTGAAAAACTAAACCATACTCACCCCATGTAGGAGCTGCTGTTGCATAAATATCTCCAGTATCGCCGCTTGCTATAAGTGTAGTTTCGGTACTATCCCATATTTGAAATTTGACATTAATTGGAATTTCGATTCCCAAATTAACGCAATATCCAGGAACTTTTAATAAATTCAACAGCCATGCCGAAAATTCATAAGTCGTAAATTCGCACAATCCAGTTACAGTTGTTTTATAAAATTCTCCTGCTGTAAAATCTGCATTTACAATAAGAAATCTGCCGTTACTATCGTTGGGTGTATGGTCTTCAATTTCTTGCCAATCATATGGGTTTCCAAAAGTATTATTTCTTACAGTGTAAAAACTATCATTTGGAAAACCAGAAGAATATGAATAAGTTGTAGTCCCATTTGGTAGAGGGACGCTGCCTGTTCCAGCTCCAAAGTCTTCAACAAAAATGGGAGTACCAGAATTTCCACTGCAAAACCCTAATTGAGCATTAATAGAAATATTTGATAAAATAAATAAAAAAAACGTGAAAAGATATTTCATAATTGGTTAATCAGTAAATAATAATTGCCAAAAATTAGTTAGAAATTAAAAATCAAAGACTCTTCAAAAATTTAGATTGAAGCAATTGATTAAAAATTATTTTGAATAATTAAAACGGATGTTTTTGAGATGACTATTAAAGTTTGACAATTAGTAGTTAAATTTAGTTTAGTTAGTTGCTCAAATTTAATACAATTTTTGTTTTTTTTGTAATTATATCATCTATTTTTTGTAATTAAAACTTACCTTTGAGTACATATATAAGGCCATGAATAAAATTTTTTCCCTACTTTTTTTGGTATTATTTTTATTTTCAAGTTGTGTCAATAAAAAATCACATAAATCAAATACCAAAGTCCCAAAAAATGTCATTCTTCTAATCAGTGATGGTACTGGATTATCTCAAATCTCTGCAGCATATTATTATAAAAATTCTGAAATTAACTATTCACGTTTTGAGCACATTGGTCTCATAACAACTCACTCCTCAATTGAAGATATTACAGATTCTGCAGCAAGTGGAACTGCTTTTGCAACTGGAAAAAAAACCTATAATGGTGGTATTGGTATTTTAGAGGATTCAACAACTGTTACAAATGTTGTAGAAATAGCTTCAAAAAAAGGGGTTAAAACAGGTATAGTTGCCACATCGTCAATTACTCATGCCACACCAGCAAGTTTTTATGCACATGTTGTAGATAGAGATTATGAGCAAAACATTGCATTACAACTTTCAAATTCTGAAATAGATTATTTTGCTGGAGGTGGAAAAAAATTCTTTAATAACAGATTGGATAACAATAATTTATACGAGTTGCTTAAATCAAATGGATTTGGTATTGACACACTAGGGTTAGTCGAATTTGATGTGATTAAATCACACAAAAAACAAGGGTTTTTGCTTAGTGATGATGGTATGCCAAAAATGATTGAGGGCAGAGGAGATTTTTTGTCTAAAGCAACATTATTGGGTATTGATTTTTTACATCAAAATAACACGCCATTTTTTTTAATGTCAGAAGGTTCACAAATTGATTGGGCTGGTCACGATAATGATACAGAATATCTTATTTCAGAACTTATAGATTTTGACGAAACTATTGGGCGCGTATTAGATTTTGCTGAACAAGATGGCGAAACATTGGTTATTGTAACTTCCGATCATGAAACAGGAGGTTTTACCTTGGCTGGAGAAAATTATACCACAAAAGATGGTAATATATACAGTAGCTATACCCAATTAGAGCCAAAATTTTCTACTGGTGGTCATTCAGCAACTTTGATTCCAGTTTTTGCCTATGGCCCAGGAGCAGAACTATTTTCTGGTATTTATGATAATACGGATATTTTTCATAAAATTATTAAGCTCACAGGATGGCACAAGGATTGATATGTAAATTAAAATAAAAAAAAGCCCAACGCACTGTGTTGGGCTTTTTCTTGACTAATTAAAAAAACTATTCTATAGTAATAGAGAAAGTTTCAGTAATATCGGTTTCGCCTCCAGCGTTTGTGATATCGCCAGTAGCAACGCCAGCCGCTGATTTGTTTGGCTCATGACGTAGCGTAAATGTTAGATCACCAGAACTAGCAGCATTGGCTACTAGTGTAAATTCAATACCAATGGGGTTTCCGTCTCCGTCCTCATCTTCGTAATTGGTGGTTACATTAAGTCCAGTTCCAATAATATAAAAAAACTGGTGTTCATCTGCCTCTTCCTCAACTTCCTCGGTAATGTCTTCGGCAGGAGTTTCAGTCTCATTTAGCAGTTCTATGGTTCCATCATATGTTGTACCTGCAGTTAAATTACCTCCAGATATTGTAACAACAGGATCTTCACCGCCATCACCGTCCATGTCAACAGTTTTTAGAACAACATCTGTTCCTCCACCAACTGGAGATAGAGTTACGGTCATTGTTGTAATTAATTCTTCCTCATTTACAGGCTCTGGAGTTGTATCATCATCAGAACATCCTGTAAAAATTAAGGCTAGGATTAAAAGTGGAATTAAAAAGATTGATTTTTTCATTGTTTTTGTATTTAATAATTAATATTTAAATTTTAGATTTAATAAAAAATTTCTACCCAAATCATCGGCATAAAAACGCTGAAGATTTAAGTAATTTCTGTAGGAAGTATTTAAAATATTTGTAATTCCTAATCCTACGGTTAGGAGTGATGTTTTGGTGATTTCGAAATCTATACTAGAATTAAAATTTAGCAAATGATAAGCACTTGGTGTTGAGCTTATATCCAAAAGTTCTGTAGTTTCTGTTTCTGGAACATATACCTCAAAATTATTATCGGGGTATTCATTTTGTGCAAAAACATATTCGCTTTGTAGCGCGAGTTTTAAATTGTGAAATTTTGGATGTTCAAATGAAATTTCATTTTTAGTAGAGACAGGAGGCATGCTAATTAATGGCAAATTTCTGCTACGGTCATAGCCCTTAACAATAGAAAGCTGATGAGTAAAATTCAGTTTATCTGTAAATTTATAAGCGGCATCAATATCAACTCCAAGTAATTGAGCATTAGTTTGTCTATATTCCCAAACCTGAAAATTTCCACGAATTGTTTCTAAAATTTTTGTGGGTTCAATGATTATAAAATCAGAGATTGTATTTACATATGGATTTATTGAAAAACTAAATGTATCATGATCGCGTTGAATCGTTGCAGATACTTTGTGTCCCACTTCAGAATTAAAACTTAAATCACCTAGCTCTATTCGAGCACCAGAGTGGTGTAGGCCTTCACTAAAAAGCTCGGAAGGATTTGGTGCACGTGAGGCTAAAGCATAATTTAAAAACAGTTTGTAGTTGTCCTTAAAAGTATATTTCAAACCTGCTGTAGCAGAGGCGTTATGGAATTTTAAATTCGGATTCGCCAATACTTGCGTACCAAGATCCTCAACGACAATATTTGGATACAAAACATCATAATTTCGATCTTCCCAAAAAGACGTTCGATAAAATTTATACACATCCAAATGAGTATAATCAAATCTAGCACCTACTTCAAGTAACCAACGATCATTTAGAGCATAATTTCCTAAAAGATAAATACCTAATTCGTATTTATCATAATCTGGAATTAGCCTACGTACACCAGTATTTGGATTTGCAAAATTATTTTGATAGCGTGCCATAAGACCTGATTTTAAGTCCAATTTATGTTCAAAATCATTTTCATAGTCTAATAGTAGCGTATGCGTGTTGAGTTCCAAATCCATCGCAGCTTTATCTCTGTCATCTCCTCTTCTGATGTCAAATTCAAGCCGATTGTTTTGTTGATAATCATACTGTAAACTCAATGTGCCAAAATTTTCAAAAGTTTTAAACCCTTTTATTCTTGCCAATTGATGTTTAACATTTTGTCGTGGTGCGCCAATATTGTAAGTAAAATCATTAATAATCAATGGTGTATTACTTTCAAATGCACGAACTTGATCGGCAGCGCCGTGCAGATGGGAAGCCCGCAAAATGCCAATTTTGCTACTAAAAAATGAAAAATAGCCTTCAATTCCATAATTGAATTTATTTAGACCAAGGCGTAATGATACATTTTGTTCAATCAGTCCAGTATTACTCAAAATATAATCTGCGGCTTCAAAATCTCCAAAGCGTTTTATTGAGCCTTGAACTGTACCGTACCATCCATTTGAATGGCTTTTGGTTAATTCTGAAGTCAATACTCCACCTCTTCCGTTGGAAGTTAGTGAAGCCATGGTTTTTCCATACAGACTGTCTTTTACTGGCACTTTTAAGGCTTCCGCAATAATTACACCGCCCATAGCGTCTCCACCGTATTGTAGTGCACTAGCACTTTTTAC
The DNA here is from genome assembly GCA_965662485.1 of Flavobacteriaceae bacterium. Taxonomy (GTDB): domain Bacteria; phylum Bacteroidota; class Bacteroidia; order Flavobacteriales; family Flavobacteriaceae; genus UBA3537. Next base: position 30,132 of record CBFIIL010000009.1, read on the forward strand.
GAGTGTTAGTCTGCCCACTGAGTTGATATCAATATTTGGTGCATGTTCCGCTCCCCATTCTTGGTCTTGCATTCTTACGCCATTATTCACCATAATAATACGGCTACTGTGCAAACCATTAACAATGGGCTTTACAATCCCATTCCCTTTATTTAATGAAGATACTCCGCTTAAACTATTGAGCGCATCGCCTAATGCACCAGTACTGTAGCGTTCTAGTGTTTCTTTGGAAACATTATTTTCTAGTGTAGTATTGGTGTTGTTTTTATAAGCTTTTCCTTCCAATATAATCTCATTGAGTTCTTCTAAATGATGTTCTAGCTTAAAATCTCTTTGAGTGTCTTCTGATATTTTTACATAGAATGTTTTTGTCTCACAAGATGAATGTAAAATCCTTATACTGTATGTTATATTTTCGCACAAGCCCATAATTGTGTAATCACCATCAATAGAGGTTTGACTAATCGATTCAGTTTCAGCCACAACAAGAGTAGCTCCAGATAAAATGGAGCCATCGTGCAAGTCTAGAACCTTACCTGATAGGGTGTGTTTACAATTTTGAGATACAGCTAAATTGCTGCATACCAGCATAATAGCAAAAGCATAGTTGCGCATAATATTTTTTCATTAACTTTAAAAAAAGGGAGTGGGTGTTAAGAAAAAATAGGGGGTGCGCGAAGCTGTTTATAAGTTATGTTAAATGAGTGAAATTTTAAAGAGTTAAAGATTGTGTTGACCTCTTTATAAATTTCTATTGTTTTGATTTCAGGGACAATATTGATATCATAATTGAATGATAACAAATTAAAGTCACAAATATCACAGTTGGATATAGATTGATGAATGTGTGATTTATTTTCTGAACATTCTATATGTTGATGCTCGCCAAAGTGATGAAGGAAGTTAAAAACAGTTGGAAACATCAAAACAGCAAATAATAAAATTGCAGTTAATTTATTTAATGTTCTAACTTTTTTTTTCATTTGACTAAAATCACAACAAATGTAAAAAAAATAGCTCTTTTTGTTTGTTGAAACGTTAAAAAAAACCACTCAAAGGAGTGGTTTTTGTTTTT
>CBFIIL010000009.1:31216-44053 GCA_965662485.1 Flavobacteriaceae bacterium
TTACACTGTTAAGAGTTGCTAGTTTTGTTCAGGCAGCATTACTTTATTTATGACATGTATAACTCCATTATTTGCTTGTACATCAGTTGTAATAATATCAGCGACTCTATTATTCATATCAATAATTTGAGGTCCATTTTCAAGAGAAATAGTAAGTAAATCACCTTCGGTTGACACGGACATATCTTGTAATAAATCTTCTTCCCTAACATTTGCGCCATAAACTACATGAGTATTTAATGTTAACTCTAGTGTTTCTGAATCTATATCACTCAAACCATTAAGTTCAAGCTCAGTTAATAGAGATCCAAAAGCTTCATTGGTTGGCGCAAAAACCGTGTAAGGTGCTGGAGTCGTATTTAGGGATAAAGCCGAAACATAATCATTTTCTAAGTCGTCTCTTGTGAGTGCACTAACTAAAGTTGAAAAAGTAGAATCCGCTGTTGCAAAAGTCACAACAGTTGGTAATCCAATTACTTCATCAACGACATGAACAATACCATTTGATGCTGCAATATCACCATCGATAACGCGTGATACACCATTAAATTCAATTCCAGATACTGTGTTGAAATAAAGGCTTAAGAAATCACCATCTGTATTTGTGGCATTTGTTGTTGTGTAACCTGCGCCGGCGGTGGATAGATTGTAAGCATTAACAGTACCACTTATCACATGGTTTAGTAGAATTGTTGAAAGGAGATCGGTTGGAACTGCATCAAGGGATGGAAAATTGTTTTCAGAAAGGAAATTATCAAAAGCTTGATTTGTGGGCGCTAGAACTGTGTATTCGCCTCCGCTGAGAACTTCAACAAGATTTCCGTCTGCTGCTTGCAAAGCAGCTACAAGACTAGTTAAATCGTTGGATGAACTAGCTAACTCTACAATGTTTGATGATGGGGGAGTAAGAGTGACATCGTCATTGTCTTCGCAAGAAAAAGTTGTGAAAGCTAAAAGTGATAAAATTGATAGTTTAAATAATTTATTCATTTGTTAAATTTTTAATTATCTTTCAAATTAAAGCTATTTTAATATTTTTATTTTAAATATTTTGTTAAAAGACTGCATTTTATATTTATTTTAACTCAAATAATTAATAATTTTAATACTTGTTAAGTTACATATAATGCATATTTTAGTTTTTATTTAAAATTGATATGAAAAATTTAGTTTTTTTATTCTTCTTTTTGATTTTCGCCATCTCATGTTTAGAAGATACTCATGCACAAGGCGAAGACAATTTTTTTACAATATATTTAGTAAGACATTCTGAAAAAAATATGGATTCTGGCCATAATTCAGATCCATCGTTAACTCCATGTGGCGTACAAAGGTCTGAATACTTAGGGGAATTCTTAAAAGAAATAAATTTAGATGCAATTTACAGTACAGATTACATACGAACTCTAAGCACCGCAAGACCTACAGCTACTTCAAAAGGTCTTGAGATTGAAAAATATAATGCTAATGAGCTTAAAGAGTTTTCAGAGATGTTATTAGGTCGTAAGCAAAATGCACTTGTTGTTGGTCACAGTAATACAACTGGAGTTTTGGCAGGACTATTAGTTGGTGAAAACAAAGATGCATTTGACGCAAGCATTTATGATCGTATTTATCAAGTGGTCATGTACAAAAATAAAGGTAAGATACACCTAATGCATATGGCAATTGATTGTCAAGACTAGTTTGTGCTAGTTTTTGTAACATTTACCTCAATATTAGTTCACTATTGGTTTTGTGGGTAAACATTTGTATATTAGATACATAAACCAATTTAATTCACATATATAATGGCAAAGAGATTTTACTTTTTTATTCTTTGTTTAATATCCTTTTTTAATTTTTGTTTTTCTCAAACTGTTACTATTGATAATTATTCAATTAATGGCCTTGGTCAAGTGCAATTATCTATTCAGGGCCAAGCAGATAAATATTATATTCTACATGCTCAACATAGTCCAACTTACAATTGGGCAACTTCAATGACGATGGGTGTTGACGGAACGATGGTTATTACTGAACCTGCAGGAGCATATCCTTTGGAGAACTATTCTATTACAGAACATGATATTGAGTTTCCAGGCGATTATGACGGAGACGGTATAGACGACCTCACAGAGTTTAATAATATGCCTACAGATGCACCTTTTAACTTTGCTGCTCCTATTAATTTTATAGATGGTTCAACCTCAATACCAGACGCTGAAACTTTTATGGATTTGGCTACTGTACAAAATGTTGGATGGGCACCTTTTTTGGATGACCAGTTGTATGTAAAGTTTGGAATACTTGATCGAGATACTCCAGAACCTAAGGTATATTTTATCAATAGTAATACTTATATCATTCATGCAAGTTTTTGGAGTGGTATTGGAGCTTCTGTTACAGGTGATGATAGCTCTGGAGAAATTGTATTCAATCCTAATGATATTCTTCCAAACGGAAGTATAGGAAGTTATTCGTTTAATTTTTCTTTTGGAAATGCCTATGACTTTGAAGCAACACAAAGAACATATGAATTATTGGTAGCTAGTATGCCATTTCTTAAAAATAATATGAATCATTTTATTGGGCAATCTGATGAAAACAATCACCTCAATAATTATGCTGAAGATTTTGAGGGCTCAAGGATAGAAGTGGTTTTAGAATCGGATGTTTTTGCAGAAGTGAATTATATTCCATTTCATGAAGCAGAAGGCTATGGTTTTTTTAAGCATATGCAGGATTTAAATGAAACACCAGGAAGTCGTGATATTGTTCTTTATGATGCACTTCCAAATTCATTGCCAAGAGTTGGAGGAATTATAACCTCTGTAATACAAACCCCATTGTCACATGTTAATTTGAGAGCCATACAAGATAATGTTCCAAATGCCTATATCGCAGAACCTCTGGCTATTGATTCAATTGCAAATTTACTTGGTAATTACATTTATTATAAGGTTGAAAATGAGCAATTTGAGATAAGAGAAGCGACTTTAACTGAAGTCAACAATTGGTATGAAGATCTCAGGCCAACAGAGCCACAAATTCCCATTCGAGATTTAACTATTACCGAAATTATGCCTTTAGAAGACATCAATTTTGAAATGTCCAGTTCTTTTGGTGCAAAATGTTCTAACGTTGCAACCATGAGATCATTTGATTTTCCTGAGGGAACAATTCCCGATGGTTTTGGAATTCCGTTTTATTATTATGATGAATTTATGCAGTTCAATAATTTTTATGAGGAAGCACAAGTAATGATTAATAATCCTGTATTTCAAAATGATATCAATTTTAGAACTGAGCGACTAAAGGACTTTAGAAGAGACATAAAAGATGCCCCAATGCCACAATGGATGATGGATGATTTACAAGCCATGCATGACGATTTTCCAGATGGTACTGCAGTAAGATGCCGTTCAAGCACTAACAATGAAGACTTGCCCGGATTTAGTGGTGCAGGATTATATACTTCCAAAACTCAGCATCTTGACGAAGGACATATTTCTAAATCCATAAAGCAGATCTATGCCAGTATTTGGAATTTTAGAGCCTATGAAGAGCGAGATTTTTATCGGATTGATCATTTTGTGGCTGCTATGGGTGTTTTGTGTCATCCCAATTTTCAAGAAGAAAAATCAAATGGTGTGGGAATAAGTATCGATCCAATTTATAAGACTGAAGATACATTTTATTTGAACACCCAAGTTGGGGAATCATTGATTACAAATCCTGATCCAAATTCGGTACCAGAAGAAATTTTATTGTATCAAAATCCATCGCAATCAGGAGGGTACCTTGTGTTAAGACTATCCAATTTAGTCAACCCAGGTGAACTAGTCATGGATCAAGTATATCTCGACCAAATGAGGGAATATTTAACGACTATTCATGATGAATTTTCGATACTTTACGATGTTGTGGGTGCAGAAGGTTTTGGAATGGATATCGAGTACAAGGTAACGGAGCAGGATCAATTGGCCATAAAGCAAGCAAGACCATGGGTTTCATTTTGGGCAGATATCAATGGTGATTATGATTTGGGTGTATCAGCAATTATAGAGCCTCAATCATCATCTAGTTTAGGAAATAGTGAACTCGTTTCTGCTACAATCACCAATTTTGGTCTAAATGATATGAGTGATTTCGAAATTGAACTTCAGATAAATGATCAACCTATTGAAACTTTAACTATTACTCAAACAATTCCACCTTTTGGTGCATCGGATTTTCAATTTTCATTGCCTTACGATTTTTCAACCATTGGCGATTACAATATTACAGTAAATGTAAATCACATACTTGATGAGTATGAAAACAACAATTCTTTAAGTGTTATTTTAAGTAAAGTACATGCATTGGATGGAGCACTTTCAATTGCTGATTTTGCTGTAGTTTGTGATGAAGAGGTTGAGGTAAATACGGTTATTTTAAATCAAGGTGAAACAACTATAACTGATGTGAAAATTGAGGTTGTTGTCAATGGAGTTGTAGTTGATATAATTAATCAATCTGTTAATATACCTTTTCAAGAACAAGGCGAGTTTATCATTAATATAGATGATAATCTTCAACAAAATAATAACAACATTACTCTAAATTTATTAGAAATTAATAATCAAGTTGACGAAGATTCGAGTAACAATTCTGATTTTACAACCACAAATTTAGACTCACAATATGATATTGTAACCCTAGTTATTAATGCTGACAATTATCCTCAAGAAACCTCTTGGAAGCTCTATGACGTAGGTGCAAATCAAATTGTAAATACAGGTTCTTTACAAAACGGAATGGATTATTACAGTGAAGACATTTGCCTTGATTATAGTTCTTGTTTTACGCTATACGTTTACGATTCTTATGGCGATGGAATTTGCTGTAGCTTTGGTGAGGGGAATTTTAGTATTCTTGATTCAAATGGCAATGTAATACTAACCAATACTGGAGAATTTGATTATGAAGTACAAGAGGTCTTTTGTCCCGATGATACAGGTTGTTCTATAGAAGTTGATATCAATATAACTCATGCCTCTTCTCCTTCATCAAATGATGGGGTTATTAGAATTTACACAACCTCTGGATTAAGTCCTTTTCAATATAGTATTGACGGAGGACAAACATTTTCAGACTCAAATACATTTGAAAATTTAGCATCTGGAAATTATGACATTGTTGTTGTTGGTTCTCAGGGAATTTGCTCCTTCGAGAACACTATTTCCATTGAAGCCTGTGAATTACTTTCAGTAGACATTGTAGCTACTGAAGTTTCATCTGTAGTTTCGGCCGACGGGTCAATTACAATTACACCAATCGCTGAAAATGATCAGTACTTGTACAGCATAGATGGAGGGCAAAATTTTGACACCAATAATGTGTTTTTAGACTTAGCTGTTGGAACCTACAATGTCATCATAAAAGATGAATTAGAAATTTGTATGTTCAGCGAAAGCGTTCCTGTTAAAGTTAAATCACAAGTGGTTATCAATGAAATTAATTACAATTCAAGTGATGACTTTAATCCAAGTGATTGGATTGAGCTATATAATTCAAAATCAACTACAATTGATGTTTCAAATTGGCAAATAAAAGATAATAATGATAATCATGTATTTGTAATACCAGAAGGTACACAAATTGAAGGTAATGGATATTTAGTTATTGTCAAAAATGAAATGAACTTTGTTAGTGTATTTCCAAATATTCCATATATAGGGGAATTGAGCTTCGGATTTGGTCAAATAGATGCAGTCAGGTTATTTAACTCAGGTGAAAAACTCATGGATGAGGTTTATTATAATTTTGAGACTCCATGGCCAAATTGTGCAAATGGAATTGGAAACACATTAGAATTGATTTCTCCAGATTTGGATAATTCATTACCAGAGAGCTGGAATTGTATCAATACACATGGAAGTCCAAAGGCTATAAATGACAATAGTAATGATGGAGCGGTTTCAGATGTTATAATCTATCCAAACCCTGTTCAAAATATACTGTATGTTAAAGGAAGTTCAGAGGCCTATTCCATTGAAATTTATTCCTTAATTGGTCAGCTTGTAAAAACGTTATCAAATGCTAATGAAATAGATGTAAGTTTGTTAAGTCAAGGTGTTTATTTGATAAGGATTAGTAACGAAAACGTTTCTACAACACAACGCTTTATTAAATTTTAATAAAAAACCCAACAGCATGTTGGGTTTTTAAATTATTATTAAGGATTATAATAATCAAAGCATTTTTACCAAGTCGTTACAGTTGGTGGGTTCGTAGTGTGATTTGTCCATAAGCCTGTTCCGTTTGCACTCCACAAAGCAGAATACGTTAAATCGCCATTTAATGTGTATGCAAAATATCCAGAGCCATCATTATTAATAGTAGTCTCATAAAATATTTGCATAGTATCACCAAAATCAAATGACATTTGCATATTAAGACCACTGGCATCCGAGGTCCAAGAGACTTCTGTTGTGTAGTCTGGCATATTTTCCATGCCTTGTCCTAAAGCCTCAAAGTCGACTGTTGAAGCCCAATATCCTGCAGAGCCGTCAGCCATTTGCCATCCATCAATAGTGTAATAAACTGCCCCTTGGTAGGAAATTGTGTAATAAAATTCGTACTGATTGCCTACCAAATCATAATTATAGTCTACATTGAAATCTCCATAAGACCAGTCGCTAGAGGTTCTAGCTTCGTTTGTTGTCCTATTCATGTAGCCATTATTATTCATAAAAGCACCCATGGCATTCATTTGCCCTTGCATACTCATCACTTGAGAGTAAATAATAGGGGCGTCATTTTGCATGTTTTGAGGTAAGCGTTCCTCAAAATTAAAAGAAGTTATCTCAGGTTCAAATTGTGTATCACTAGACGAATCTCCACTACAGGACCATAATAAAATGCCTGTAAGAATAAATATTATTTTTTTCATGTTTTTTTGTAATTTAATTAAATACTACTACTATTAAATGATTATTTTTTTTTGTTAATGTGTTGTTTTCTTGTAAAGTAAGAAATATTTTTTGACTAGACAATAATAAACATTGTTAAACAATATTAAATATTCAAAAACGTAATTAGCAAAATATATTGCATTAAATAAAATTTAATTCGGGAAATATTGTCGTGTAGTTAAATGCAGTAAAGCTAAACTATTTTGAAGAGGATTTGAGTTCGCTAAATGAAATTTTAATTCTTATTTCTTCCAAGTTCCACCATATTTGTAATTAGGATTATTTTCCTTGACCATAATTAAGCAGTCTTTGCATACAAAAACCCATTCCTTGGTAGCTTTGTATTGAATTCTATACATGGTAGAAAAATCTACTTTACAAACATTACAATGTTTGATGCGTTTTTTCAAAGATTAAAATTTTTGTTTTAACTCTACAATAATTTCATTTCGCCTGTTAAACACTTCATAGGGGGCGTTATAACCGTGTAGCTCAAATTTATTTAAATGCGGAATACTTTCAGATTTTAGAGCTGTTTTTAATTGCTTTTTATAACGTTCAATTTTTTTGTCGTTTGCCCAACCTTTAAATTTAATGGCAGCGACTATTTTTTCTGGTTCTTCAACAAAATTAATATTGTTTTGGTTGGGTTTTGGCAATTGCTCTTTATTCCATTTTTTAGGTACCATAAATCGCATAGTCATGGAGTCCTCTATGGTCATGGTAACCGGCGAAGTCATTGCAATTTTTTCGTTTCTGTCATTGCCACCAAAAATATAACCTGCCAAAACGGAAAACCCTTGACCCGATGACGATTTGTAGTCCCCTGTTGAAAGTTTAACTGTACTGAACAAGCGCGCTTGGTAACGCCGAATTTCAAATGAATCATATTGTTCTACCAACTCGTAGGGATACATTTCTATATTATTTTGGCTCTTTAAAGCAAATAGTTGAACTCCTATAAATCCAGCTAGTAGAATGCCGCCAATGATGACTAATATTTTCATAAAAAAACTTTAAAGTATCTCATTTACAATGATATAACTTTTATTTCCACTAATTTTATAGTGTCTTATAAATGAATGTTAAATGTTAAAAATTGCCTTTGATCCAATCTACAAACATCAGCTGAAAGTTGGGCACCGATTTCCAATGGAAAAATATGAGTTATTACCAGAGCAACTATTGAGAAAAAATATTTGTAATTCTGATAATTTCTTCTCCCCATTGCCTGTAGAAAAACAACTACTGTTATCCACACACGATGAAGACTATTATAACAATTTGATCAATTTATCATTGCCCAAACTAGATTCAAGGCAAATCGGTTTCCCCCTCTCTGATACATTGATAAAACGGGAGCGTATGATTGCCCAAGGGACCATTCAAAATACACATTATGCACAACAATATGGTATTTCGATGAACATAGCTGGCGGAACCCACCATGCTTACCGAGATCGACCCGGTGCATTCTGTATGCTCAACGATCAGGCAGTTGCCGCTAATTATTTAATAGACAATAACTTAGCAAAAAAAGTCATGATTGTCGATTTGGATGTGCATCAAGGTGATGGAACAGCCTCAATTTTTGAACATCAAGACTCTGTTTATACCATTTCTTTTCATGGTCAAAAAAACTATCCGTTCAAAAAACAAAAGAGTGATTTTGATTTACCCCTAGAGGATCATACTGGAGATGAGGTTTATCTCAATGCTCTAAAAAATAACTTGCCACGTTTGGTAGATGCTTTTGAACCAGATTTTATCTTTTATTTGGCTGGTGTAGATATCTTAAAAACTGATAAACTTGGTCGAATAGGGTTGTCAATAGAGGGCTGTAAGACAAGAGATCGGTTTGTTTTAACTTTTTGCAAGCAACATAATATTCCGCTTCAAGTGAGTATGGGGGGCGGGTATTCTGTTCATCTAAAAGATATAATTAATGCTCATTCTAACACTTTTGAATTAGCTCAAGAATTGTTTTTTTAGTGTAAGATATTCCCAGAACAAGAAATTGTTATTGGAAATAAAAAATGGAGCCAAGAGGAGTGAAGTCGAACTATTTCGGTGAGGATTTGGAATTATTTTAAGTCTAAAGCTAAACTGTGTTTTAATGCATTTTGAGTTTTGTTGGCAAGCTGTTTTATTATTTTAAAATTTAATTTTTACTTAAACCATTTGAAACATTGAATCAATTGCAATAATCCTTTTTCATTTCTTCAAATTCCTCATCAAATGTTATGTTATTATCAATATCGTTTATTGAATATGCACATTCCTTTTTTGAATTTAAAAAATAGATAGTTTTATTTTCATCTCCATAAGACTCGGATTCCAAAAATAATTCTGTACCATCATTAGAAGTTATAAATTCAAATGACTGATAGCCCCAATCGGACATACAACCATATGTATTTCCCTTGAGACTCAATGTTACATTTCCACTTAATTCATTTAGATCAGCATTTACATTGCACTGTTCTAATTCTTGCCAAAAGACTAATCTCACCATTCCTTCTTGTACGTCTGGGGTAGAATCAATTTCTTCATAACAAACCTCAATGCTAAGGGCAGAATCAGTTTCGAAACCATATTCATCATAAACATAAAGTAATTGAGAACTTTCTTGTAATTTATTATTAATTAATTCTTTTAATTTTATTGATGTCAATTTGTCTAGATCTTCTTTTTTCAAATCATAAGTGCAAATCATTATTTCTTTTATTCCTTTAATTTGTGCCATAATATATTTGTTTTTATGAATCTAAAATACTCAAAAAAATATTTCTAAGAATAAAAATTATTCTTAGAAATAAAAAGTGGTGCCATGTTGATCATCATCTTTTTATCAAGCTTTGGAGAAGAATTTGCCATAGATTTAAAGTATGCATTGGAATTGATGTCAAAAGATCGTATGAATGGTTAAAAAAAATTTAAAAAATATAAATTATTTCATTTAATTTAGAGCTATATTTCACCTGTAGATGCATCGTTGGGGAAAAGTTAGATAGAAAGTATAGAAATTGGAAAACATAAAAGATTTTTTAATCATAAATTAACAATATGAAGTCAGTAAAAATAGCAAATCAAGAATGGTCAATTGATAATCTTTGCGTAACTCATTTTAGAAATGGTGATCCAATACAGGAAGTTAAAAACTACGATGATTGGATGAATGCATACAATAGTAATAATCCAGCAAGAATGTCCTACAGGAAAAGTAAGAAAAAAGGGGAAACTTATGGCTTCTTTTATAATTGGCACACAATTATTGATAAGCGAGGTTTGGCCCCAATCGGTTATAAAATACCTAGTAAGAATGACTGGGATGAATTAGTAAATTTTCTTGGAGAAGAAAAAGCTGGAGAAAAGGTAAAATCTGATACACTTTGGAAACCATCTTCTTGGGGTGAAAAGGGAACAAATGAGTCTGGATTCAATGCTCTTCCCGGAGGTACTATGTCTGTTTTAGATGCTAGATTAACTTTTGGAGAAGAAGGTAAATCGTGTGTTTTTGCTTCAAAATCTGAGGACTTTAGTATACAAAGTATTTTTAAATCGGAAACCAATGAATGGATTGACATTGTTGGCACTGAGGCCAAAATAGCAACTAGAACATTATCCAATATCTCAGATGAATTTAGGCCATTTTGTTCTGATAAAAATGGGGGTTATTATGTTAGATGTTTATTAGAGAAATAGATTTCACTCCAGTCTATCAATTCAGATTTTTTTTCCAGGTCGCTTCATACAGTAGCCAAAGGGTGTTAAAGAAACACTATTTTAATGTTGTTTTAGCTGATGCATTAGACAAGTTTAATGAGTCTACTACCCCAAGCTGTCAAAATAAGAAAATTAATAACTTAAAAATACTCCGTGGTGATCTCAGATTTAATAAAAAAATACTCAGTTCACATCCAAACGGTCAACATTCACATCATTAACATACCTAAGACAAAAAATAAAATCAATATTCTTAAAACCATCTAACTAACTAATAAATCTTATTGTTAGAGATTTATAAAAAGAGTTGATTGCTTTAAGTTATTTTTTTTGTTCTAAATAAATACTTCTATGCAAAAGATACGTTTAAACATCTGTGAGAACATTAACAATGAATTGTTTTAACGTAACATTTATTAAGTTAAATTCAATAATTTAGTCAATTGTTAGAGTCAAAATTGATATTACAATGAGTTTTTTTAAGTTATTAATTTTCTTTTTTTTCGTTGTCAATAGCTTTTAGTAAAGCAGTGGCAACCAATCCAGCAGGAATTGTTACAATACCTACCCCTATCATCAAAACAAAGAAAGTGAAAATTTTGCCTCCTAAAGTTATTGGGTATACATCTCCATATCCAACAGTAGTTAAAGTGACTATTGACCACCATGCGCTGTGAAAAACAGACTTAAAAACTTCTGGCTGTGCTTCGTGTTCAAAGTAGTAAATACCCGCTGAGGTAATAAAAATAAGTACAATTGTAATGAGGAAAAATAGTATAATTTCTTCTTTTACTATAGCAAAGGCTTTTTTAAATCGATTTAGAGCATCATTGTATTTTATAAGTCTTACTACCCTAAAAATTCTTAATACTCTGAAAGCTCTCAGAAAACGTAAATCAAGAACTCCGTTTAAATAAAAAGGGAGAATTGCAATAAGATCTATAAATCCATAAAAACTAAAAATATATTGTAATGGTTTTTTTGCTACATAAATTCTTAACAAGTATTCTATGCTAAAAACAGTGATGCTAAAGATTTCAAATCCCTTCAATATTTGACTTAATTTTTCAGAAATATTCGGAATTGTATCTATTGAAAATGAGACAATAGAGAGCAAAATTAAAGTTTGAATAAAAATTTCAAATTGTCTTCCAATTTTTGTGGTACTATCTTCTAGAATACACCAAAGCTTGTCTTTCATTGTTTTTTAAGTTAAATTTTAGTTGGTTAAAATTAAAAAAAAATAGTTTAATTTTATGATTATTAGTAGGTTAAAGCAATTATTTTTAATAATTATATTTATTTTTGTAGTTCTATAAATAACACATCACAAAATGATTAACCAACTTAAATTTTTAAAAATAATAGTTTTTCTAATTTTCTCAAACTTTTGTTTTTCTCAAACAATAATAAATACTGAGAATATGATGAAAGATATTGATGACAGCAATTTGTCATATAACTTAGCTTTTCAGGGAGATTTCAACTTTGGAAATATTGATTTGATACAATTTAATACTTCTCATCAATTTGCTAAATCCGTTGACAGAAATTTATTTAGAGTTTTATTTAATTATGAGTACATTGAAGAAGGAGACCAAAAGATTGCAGCTGATTATACAGGTCAATTAAGATATAACTACATTATTAATAAAAATTCTCTTTTTGCTTTTGTGCAAGCACAAAACTTAAAATCTCTTAGAATGAATCATCGTTATATTTCTGGTGGTGGTTACCGCCACAATTTATTTTCTAAGGACAATGATTATTTAGATTTGTCTGCTGGTTTATTTTTCGAGGACGAATTGTATGACAAAAACCTAGCTGAAAGTACTCAGGTATACAATTGGCGCTACAGCTTTAGTGGTTTTGGTAAATATACTTTTTCAGAAAATTTTTATGCTAATATTTCTATATATTATCAAATCAATACTTCCAACACATCTGATTACAGGCTCTTTATTCAACCTAGAATTTATTATTCATTACCCAAATTTGATATTTACTTAGATTACAGATATCGTCACCATTCTACTCCTTATGTTGATATAAAAAAAACAGATTCAAGTCTAGAAATTGGAGTTGAATTTTCAATTTGAAATTAATTTTTAAATAAATTTTGTAATGAAATACTCAATTTATGTTGATATAAAAAAAACAGATTCAAGTCTAG
>CBFIIL010000010.1:0-41676 GCA_965662485.1 Flavobacteriaceae bacterium
AACTTATTGTTGGAACAGGATCAACTTGTACAATAATATCAAAAGATTCTCCAACACAATTACCATCTGCCCCTGATGTTGGTGTAACCGAGTATCTTACAAATTGAACGACATCCAAATCATTCTCCAATGCATTGGCCCCTGTTTGAATAAGCATGTCGGTATATGGACCAGGACCTAAATCTGCTGAAGAAATTGCATTTTGAATACCAGAATCAGCACTTATTACTGTCCACGTGTAAGTCGTACCGATAGGCACTATTACTGGTGGTGCATTCGTAGCTCCGGATATAGTAAGATCGTCTCCAGAACAAATTACAGCTGTTTGAGGTGGAATTACTGGCCTTGGATTGATTGTATATACAAAATCAAGAGACTCACCCGAGCAATTATCAACAGTTGGAGTAACAGTAATTATAAGGCTGTTGGTAACATTTGATGGTGGAGAATTTATCAAAGTCATTTCTGGAATTCCATTACTAAAATCTATGCCTTCGTAACCACTTATCTCAGCATCTGCTGTTATGGTGTACATATACGTAGTTGACGGCATATCAGAACTATAAACTACTTCTTGAGTCTGATCACCAGAACACAGTTCTTGGAGTAAATCATTATTTTCAATAATCGGGGTTTGATCATATACAAAGGAAAAATCTGCATTATTTGACCCTGTACAATTACCATTGACCTGAACAGAGATAACATATTCTCCAAAAGAAGAAAAATAGATAATTGGAAATTGAGAGTTTTGATCAAATGTTGAATCAAAAGTGTAATCAATCCCCTCATTACCACCGGTTACAGTCCAAATAAATGATGTTGGCTCATAAGGGATGGAGCTGTAATTTGGAGCAATACTTGGGTTACTGAAATCTAATGTATATCCATTAGAGTTAAATTCATTAATGTTTTCGCAAACAGCTAAAGACGGGTTTATGAAATCTACTGTTGGGTCACCTAAAATTGTTATTGATTTAGGTATAGAACTCTCACCACAAATATTAGAAACTGTAAGTGTGATATCGTACACACCAGGGACATTAAATATAACATCAGGACTTTGTGAATTCTCTGTAAAAGGATCAACAAAATTATACCCATTATCAGGAGAAATTGTCCATGTATAGTTTGGACTTTGGCAATCATAATCAAGAACATTGGAGGTGTTTTCAAATGTAACTGGCTGACCAAAACAAATTTCAGTTATAATTTGATCATTTTCATCTAGAAACTCAAAATCTGCATCAGCAATTGCATCAACATTTACAATTAATCGCGGTTCAGATAAAGGGGGGTAAACAGATTCTGTATTACATAAATCTTGGTTGACTGCAAAAAGTCTGAAGCCCCAACATCCAGGCTCAACTGTAGAGGATGGGATGACTATATCTAATAACCCATCAGAATTAGTATCAATCAACCAGTTGTTTGGGTCTTCAATCTCACCATCTTCAATAAAAACTTCAAATAACGTGCCACTTGGACTCATAATTTTCCAATAAAAATTGGCTCCGTCATCACAATTTTGAACTCCTAGCCCATACTCACCAAGTGTAGACAGGTTGTTTACTACTATGTTTTGGTTTTCGCAAATATCTGTAGAAGAAATAAGAGCATCAGGACTTTTACTAGTATTGACTAGCTTGGTAACCCCATTACCAATAGGTTGATACATGCAACTTTCACCTTCATTAGAATTATATTTATTATACATTCGTTTTTTTAATTCAAAATAATTTGGATCGAAGTTACAAGAAACGTCTTGGTAGAAGTGAATTAACTCAGGATTGGCTAAAATCTCGGCGTGGGTAAAAATTTCAATATCTGAACCATCACCAAAGTCAAATTCGTAATAAGAACCATTGTAATTTTCACCAATTCCAGAACTTGATGTGTCAATATTAAAAATAACATCAGTGTCTACACAAACATTTTCACTTGAGTTATTTCCGAGAGTCGTAGTACTTCGGTGAAGAATCAAAACAATAGTATAAGTTGACGAGAGCCCTGAGTCGTTATCGAGTTCTTGAATTTCGTAATTGTAGGTTCCAATACCAATATCATCTGGAATAACATAATATATCGACGAGGTTTGAGTGAAAGCTTCTGAAGTTTCAATAACATCATTGATAACATCTATTTTTCTAATAGTATATTCACTATTTGAATTAACATTTGAAATCAATATTTTTCGTTGATTTGTAGAACCTATTTCATCCGATGTTTGTCCAGATGACAAAGTTAATAAGCCAAATGTTGGATCGTAATCAAAGTTACTTTCTACAGTACAGTCAAATTTATTGGCATTGGGTGTTATTCTTGAGTATGCAACAACAGGTGCCAAAACTGAAGCCTCTGTTACAGAGAATAAAGCGGTTTCTTCAGAAATAACTTCACCATAAACTGGTATTTGAGGATTAGTAGGATCATAAGATAATAGCCCTTTTGAAGCACGAACTCGCAAGCGATAATTACCGGATGAATCAGCTGGGATAATTCCATTTATAGTTGTAATAAAAAACCCATCAACAGTACTCAAAATTGTTGGAGTCGCTGGGAACATCCCGTCTGCATCTGAAAGTTCTAAAAAGAATTGGTTATCATCAATATCATTATCAAATTTATAAACCCCTTTTGGATTAAAATGAACCGTAACACCTGATCCGGATCCATAAGTAACTGAATTATTAAAATCAACTAAATCAATTGAGGCTACATCTTGTTGAGAAAAACCAAACCAATAGAATGAAAAAAATAAAAATAATAAATGTGATTTTAATTTCATGTGGTCATTTATTTTAAGAGTTGTAAACCTTCAATTAAATTTTATTTAGTGTGTAAATATTAATGTTTAAATATATATAAAAAAAGATAAACGATTATTAGTGTAATAAATTTAATTTCAATGGAAATAGTTAGTGCAGTAAATGAATTTTAGATTTTTTATTCCATTTAGATTGACTTTGATAATCAACAAAATAAATCAATAAATCTGCTTGACTTTTGTAATTAACAAAAAAAATTGTTTTATCTGATTGGCTTTTATAGTCTACAAAATACCATAATCCTTGATTTCCTTTTGTTTGACTTTCATAATCAACTTTATAAACACAAAGATCAGCTTGGCTTTGATAATCAACAACAAATACTTTAATATCAGCCTGACTCGCGTAGTCTACACTGAAAATTTTTTGTGCAACTGCCAATTTTGAAACTAAAAATAGTAAGGCTATTATTGGAATTCTTAAAACCATATCTATTAAAATATATTTCAATAAAAGTAAATTAAATTTTACAAAAATTTAGTACATTTTTGGTACATTTAGCGGTAGGTATAGCTAAATTTATTTGACAATAAACTTTGAATGATAAATGCCTTTGCTACTTTTCAAATTTAGAATATATAGTCCCGATGGAAAACTTGAAACATCTATTGTTTTGGAGGTAGTGAAGTATTTCATTTTTTGGCCCAATTGATTGTAAATAACAATGTCGTAGTTGTCGTCCTTGAGTCCATTGATTGTAATCGACCTATTAGTAATTGTTGGTGAGATGTAGACAGAAGTTTCATTTTCAAATGAAGTTGAAAGCGTTCCCCAAGAATCAACTGCTGCTGGACCATTCCATATAAGTGTCGCTAAATATGGGTTATCAATAAAAGGATTTCTATTACCTTGATAAGAATAAATTACATCATTTCTTGTAAGCTCAAAAGCTGAAACAGGATCTTCCACGTTCCACTCCAAAAACACATCTGGCATGTCGCCATTAGGTGAATAATTGGCACTACCGGTTGCAGAATCTATGGCTTGACACTGTGAGGGATAGCGCAAATACATGTACATTATTATTCTTGCAACATCGCCTTTCCATTCATCACCAGGAAAAAAATAATCTCCATTAACGATTTTTGAAGCAGCTCCAGAATCATCAATAAATAACCGACTGTTCCGTTGTGAATTTTTTTGTGAATCCGCTGGGCGAAGATTGTGGACATCTGTTCCAGAACCAGGAACGTTAGAAGTCAAACTTGGATCTGCTAATGATTTTGCAAAGACATGCTCTCTATTCCATAACCCTATACAAGAATTAGAATGGCACGTTTGAAAAGCATTTCGAGTTCGGTCCGTTTTAAAAGTTTCATCATCGTCATCAAAACCATATATTAATAACACGTTTTCAGAATTTGAATTTTCTAAATCACTAGTTCTTAGAATATCCCAAGTATTTGGTGTGGCAGTTGAATATATAATAAAGTTATCATGTGTATCGATTATAAGGTTTGAAAGTTGAACTTTTAAAGCATCACCTTGTTGAGAAAAATCTACGGATGAATAGTATTCTAGAGTTTGAGCTGTTGTATAGTTAAATGCAATAAAAATCACCAAAAACAGCTTGGAGTAATTCAATTTAAACATAAAAAAGTTAATCTGGTTTGGCAACAAAATTACGAAATAAATAATTGTATTGATTGAAAAATTCTATTTTTGCAACAATTAAATTAATGACAATGACATTACTACTTATGGCCGCTGGAAGCGGGAGCCGCTATGGAAAACTAAAACAGTTCGATGATCTTGGGCCTGCTGGAGAATTTTTAATGGAATTTAGCATTTATGATGCCTTAAAAAATGGGTTTAATCATATTGTAGTCATAACCAAACAAGAAAATCAAGAATTTCTTAGACAACATCTTTCAGAACGCATTGGAACTGCTGTAAAATTAGATGTTCTTGTTCAAAAGATTGATGATATTCCAAATGGAATAGAGATTTCAATAGAAAGAAAAAAGCCTTGGGGAACTGCCCATGCGGTTTGGACAGCAAGACATGTTATCAAAACGCCTTTTGTGATTATCAACGCTGACGACTATTATGGTCAAGAAGCATTTGAGGGTGCCGCAAATTTTATTCAAAATCAAAAAAACAATGCTATTTTTGCTCTAGTTGGATATCAACTTAAGGATACATTATCGGAATTTGGTTCTGTGTCCAGAGGAATTTGTTCTGTAAAAAATAAGAGCTTAAACTCAATTATTGAGCGCACCAAGATTTCTAAAAATAATGGTGTTATTACAGATCAAGATTCTGGAATAACTTTAGACTCAAATGCAACTGTATCTATGAACTTTTGGATTTGTACGCCAAAAATTTTCGAGTATACAGGTCCGTATTTTGAAGCATTTTTGTCAAATATTGATAATCATGAGAAAAATGAAATATACCTGCCCTTTGTAGCTCAAGAAATGATGCAAAATGGTCATATTTCCGTTGAAGTAATTGATGCAAAAAGTCAATGGTTTGGTGTAACATATTATGAAGACAAAGACGCAGCCGTAAAAACTTTAGCTCAGTTAACCGAAGCAAAAAAGTATCCAAGTCCTTTGTGGAGTTAAGCTACTTTTGAACTTCCTTTCCTTCAAATTTCCATTGCGAAAAGCCCCCTTTTAGGTCATATATTTTTTCAAAACCTTTAGCCGCTAGTTTTGATGTACATTTGGCACTTCGGCCTCCTGATTTGCAATACACTATTATTGGTTTGGATTTGTCCAATTTTTCAATATTTTCATCAAAATTTGCATCCCAAAAATCAATATTTTGTGCATTTGGTACATGACCCTCAACAAATTCTGAAGGCGTACGCACATCAACCAATTGCATACCTTCCAAGTTTACAAGTTCTTGCATTTCTTCCACAGTAACTAGACTTGAGCTTTGAGACTTGCTTTCTTTGCAATTAAACAAAAAGCAAATACAAAATACTAAGAATAAAGTGTATGTTTTCATATGTTTTTAAATTTTTAGTAGTCCACTTCACCTATCCATTGCGAAAAGCCACCCTCTAGGTTGTATGTGAATTCAAATCCCAATTGTTGCATTACTGCACAAGCTTGAGCGCTACGACTTCCAGCCTTGCAATACACAAAATAATGTAGGGTTTTATCCAATTTTTCGAGTTCATCAATAAACGCTTGTCCTTTATAAATGTCTAGGTTAAAAGAGTTGGGGATTTTACCTTCATCAACTTCTAGTTCTGTACGAACATCTAGTATTCTGGAATTTGTAGTCTTCGAAAGTTCATCAGACCATTGCTCTTGTGTTAAGTTTTTCATTTTTTAAAGTGAATTATTTTAAATTTTGATAGAGCAGCCTACAGCTTTTGTTTTTGCAACATGAACATCTTTGCTATTCAGCAATTCTTCAACTGCATTTTCCACATACTTTACTTTTACCATTGAAGCGCTCTTGTAATTATCATCTATAGCCCCGATATAACGAACTATATTTTCTCCTTTTACTTTTTCTAAAATATAAACATGTGGTGTTTTTGTAGCTCCATATTGTGGAAAAATAGACTGCTCTCTATCAATTAAATATGGAAAAGTAAAACCTTTTTCAATTGTACGTTTTTTCATAGCTTCCAATGAATCCCCAGGTTTAATTTTTGTGTTATTTGGCATTACAGCAACCACTGGATAGCCCAATGTAGCATATTTTTTATTCAAGGCCTCTATTCGATCTTCATAGGCAACTGCATAGGGACAAGTATTACATGTGAATATTAAAATAAAACCCTTTGCTTCAGAAAAATCAGAAAGAGAAATAAAATTATTATCAACATTTTCAAGTTTAAAGTCTGTTGCAACATCGCCAATGTCATAGCCATTTTGTGCTGAAAGCGTTGTTGTAATTAATAATGTTAAAAAAAATAATTTTAGATTTATCATTGTCTTAATTTAAAAATTTTTCTACTTCAATAGCTAATTCATCATAGGTAAATGATTGCGGATAAAATTGATGATTTTTACTATTATATATTAATGTTACAGGTATAGCACCATCCCAGTTTGAATCAACTTTGGGTATCCAAGAATTCATATCGACATCATCCAAAACAATAACTTTGGATTTTAATTGTCTTTTTTCTAAGAAAGGAATCAACTTGTTTTCATATTGACTTGGAAAATCCAAACTAATAAGGATAACTTCTACATCTTTTATATATTTTTCTTGAATTTTCTCAAAATAAGGCAGTTCTTTTACGCAAGGTGCACACCAGGTTGCCCAAAAATTGACAACATGAACTTTTTCGTCTTTTTGCTGCAAAAAAGGTTGAACTCTCTTAAAATCATATATTTTTAA
This sequence comes from Flavobacteriaceae bacterium, assembly GCA_965662485.1. Lineage (GTDB taxonomy): Bacteria > Bacteroidota > Bacteroidia > Flavobacteriales > Flavobacteriaceae > UBA3537. Next base: position 7,146 of record CBFIIL010000010.1, read on the forward strand.
CTCATTTTCATTAGGCACACAACAAAGAATGAATAGCAATTGAACAAAATAAACGAAAGATTTCATCAAAAAAATTAACAAAAATTTGAGGTGCTAAATTACGATTTTTCAAATTAAATTTAGAAATTTGTCAAACACATATTCAATTAAAACTATGAAACTATCTAAAATTTTATTCAATGCCTTAATCTCAATTTCCCTTTTTGGATTCACATCTCAAATCATCAAAGAAGTCAACACAGAAAGTAGTATTGTGAAATGGACTGGCTACAAAGTTACAGGTCAGCATGAAGGTACAATAATGATAAAAAAAGGATCACTTACTTTTGAAGACAATGTTATTGTTGGTGGGAAATTTATCATAGATATGTCCACAATAAACACTACAGATTTAGAGGGTAATTATAAAAAGAAATTAGATGGACACCTAAAGGATGATGATTTCTTTGGAGTTGAAAAGCACAAAACAGCAAGTTTGATTTTTACTTCACTCATACAAAATGGGGCAAATTACATGGTTAATGCTGATTTAACTATTAAAGGCATCACAAACAAAGTAAAATTTAAGATGCAAGTTTCTGAAAATTCTGCTACAGCTAATTTAAAAATTGACCGCACTAAGTTTGATATTAAATACGGGTCTGCTAGCTTTTTTGATAATTTAAAAGATCGTGCTATATATGATGAATTTGACCTTAACGTTAATCTATCATTTTAATTAAAAAAATATTTGTAGACTAAAAAAAGTAACTTATATTTGAATTTGAAAATGAATAGAAAAAATCAAAATACATGGTGGTGGACAACTCGATCTCAAAAGTCGTGAACCACCTCGTATATTAAAATATCAAGGCTTGTCTTTCACGACAAGCCTTTTTTTTATGATGAAAAAGACATACAAGCTAAAAACGCATTACAAGAAAATATTAGCAGATACACTTTCGCCAGTGAGTATTTATCTGAAAATTAGGGATAAATTTCCTAATAGCATGCTCTTAGAAAGTAGTGACTATCACGGAAATGATAATAGTTTTTCTTATATATGTTGCAACCCAATGGCCTCTATCAAAATTCATGGAAATACTTTAACAAAAGTGTTTCCCGATTCAACGAAAGAAAGTTACAAGGTTGAAAACAATGAAGTTACGAGCGAAATTCACCAATTTACAACACAATTTGAAATAGAAAATGATGAAGATTTCAAGTTTATAAACAATGGACTTTTTGGATATACTTCATATGATGCCATAAAGTATTTTGAAACCATTGATATCGATTCCAAAGAAAATTCTGTAGAAATCCCTGAAATACAATATGCTGTTTATCAAAATATTATTGCCATTAATCACTTCAAAAATGAAGCTTATATTTTTTCTCATTGTTATGAAAAAGAAAGTAACATTGATGAATTACATCATATCATTACCATGGATCGTTTTGCATTGTATGATTTTGAAACCATCAATAAAATTGATTCAAACCTAACAGACGAAGAGTTTGAAAAACATGTAGAAATTGCAAAAACACATTGTCAGCGTGGTGATGTTTTTCAGTTAGTGTTATCAAGAAAATTTCAACAAGATTTCAAAGGTGATGATTTTAATGTCTACCGCGCCTTGCGTAGTATCAACCCTTCCCCCTATTTATTTTATTTCGATTATGGAAGTTTCAAAATTTTTGGAAGCTCGCCAGAAGCACAACTTGTTGTAAAAAACAAAAAAGCAGAAATTCACCCCATTGCTGGAACCTTCGCTCGTACAGGAGATGATATGAAAGATTCTGCATTGGCACAAAAATTAGTAAAAGATGAAAAAGAAAACAGCGAACATGTCATGCTTGTTGACTTGGCTAGAAATGACCTCAGCAGACATTGTACGGATGTTACTGTTGAAAATTACAGAGAAATACAATTTTTCTCGCATGTGATACACTTAGTAAGTAAAGTCATTGGAACGGTACGAGAAAAAACATCAACCATGCAAATTGTAGCCGACACCTTTCCTGCTGGAACACTGTCCGGAGCACCAAAATATAAAGCAATGGAGCTTATTGAAAAGTACGAAAAAACCAGTCGTGGATTTTATGGTGGTGCTATTGGATTTATGGATTTTAAAGGCAATTATAATCATGCAATTATGATTCGAACATTTTTGAGCAAAAACCAACAATTACATTGGCAAGCAGGTGCTGGAATCGTATCAAAATCGAATTCTGGCAACGAATTACAGGAAGTGTATAACAAACTCGGGGCGCTTACAAAAGCCATTAAACTTGCAGAAAACATTTAGTATGAAAAATATTTTAGTCATTGATAATTACGATAGTTTTACCTACAATTTGGTTCATTATTTGGAAGATTTGAATTGTCAAGTTACCGTTGTTCGAAATGATCAATTGCAACTGGAAGATGTAGAGCCATTTGAAAAAATTGTACTCTCCCCTGGACCAGGAATTCCAGATGAAGCAGGTCTTTTGAAACCCATTATTAAAACCTATGCTTCTACAAAAAGTATTTTAGGTGTATGTCTTGGAATGCAGGCCATTGGCGAAGTATTTGGAGCAACACTTGAAAACTTAGACATTGTTTATCATGGGATTCAGACTAAAGTACACATCACTTCTAAAGACGAAATTCTATTTAAGGGATTACCTCCAACTATCGAGGTCGGACGTTACCACTCTTGGGTTGTAAAAGGCGAGCTTCCAACATGTTTAGAAATAACAAGTGTTGATGAAAACCAACAAATCATGGCACTTCGCCACAAAGAATTTGATATCAAAGGAGTTCAGTTTCATCCAGAATCTGTACTAACACCAGACGGAAAAACAATGCTAAAAAATTGGATTAATTCATAATTATGAAAGTACTTTTAAATCGACTTATAAACCACGAAAGCATAAGCGCCAATGAAGCGAAGCAAATTTTGATTAGTATCTCAAAAGGTGATTATAATCAGGCACAAATTGCATCTTTTCTTACCGTCTATATGATGCGAAGTATAACTGTTGCAGAACTTCAGGGATTTCGAGATGCTTTGCTAGAACTTTGTATTGCGGTAGATTTGAAAGACTATAACCCCATTGATTTGTGTGGCACAGGAGGAGATGGAAAAAATACATTCAACATTTCTACATTATCTTCTTTTGTAACTGCTGGAGCTGGTGTGGCTGTAGCTAAACATGGTAACTATGGTGTTTCATCGGCCTGCGGATCTTCTAATGTATTGGAAGCTATTGGTGTTACCTTTTCAAATGATGCAAACCACCTCAAACAGGCCATAGAAACAGCAAACATTTGTGTACTACACGCACCACTGTTTCATCCCGCAATGAAAAACGTTGCGCCAATTCGAAAAGCATTAGGCATCAAAACATTTTTTAATATGTTGGGGCCCATGGTCAATCCATCATTCCCAAAGCATCAAATGGTAGGGGTTTTTAATCTTGAGTTATTACGACTTTATAATTATTTGTATCAACAAACTGACAAAAATTACAGCATTGTTCATGACTTAGGGGGTTACGATGAATTGTCGCTAACAAACAATGCAAAAATTGCTTCAAACCATTCAGAATTAATATTTTCTCCTAACAGCTTAGGACTCAAAAATATATCGCCTAACGCAATTTTTGGCGGAAACACTGTCGAAGAAGCAACTAAAATCTTTGAAACAATTATTTCTGGGAAGGGTACAGAAGCACAAAATAATGTGGTTTGTGCTAATGCAGGATTGGCCATTGCGACTGCAAAACAAGTATCGCATGAAGATGGTTTTGAAATTGCCAAAGAAAGTCTGTTGAGCGGCAAAGCCAAGAAATGTTTAACCCAATTAATTGCAGTGTAATATGAGTATATTAAAACGTATTATTGAAGATAAAATAAAGGAAGTTGAGCTCAAAAAATCAATAATACCTGTAGCTCAATTGGAGCAATCCGTCCTTTTTGATAGACCAAAAAACTCATTAAAAAAACGACTGTCAGAAAGCAAATCTGGAATTATTGCAGAGCACAAACGTCGATCGCCGTCAAAAGCTGTTATTAATCAAAGTTTAAATATTCAGGACGTTGCCAAAGGCTATCAAACTGCCGGAGTTTGTGGAATGTCTGTGCTTACAGACACCAAATTTTTTGGTGGAAATCTTGAAGACTTACTTGTAGCACGTGCAAGTTGCAATTTGCCACTTTTACGAAAAGATTTCATTATTGATCCTTATCAAATTATTGAAGCCAAAGCCTATGGTGCAGATGTTATTTTACTCATTGCAGCGGTACTTTCTCGAGAAGAAATTCAAAACTTATCAAAAATTGCCAAACAATTAAACTTAGAAATTCTTTTAGAAATTCATAATGAGGAAGAATTGCAAAAAGCACTAATGCCTAGCTTGGACATGATTGGGGTCAACAATAGAAACCTAAAAACTTTTGAAGTGGATTTGAAACACAGTAAAGAGTTGAGCCACTCCATACCAAATGAATTTGTGAAAGTATCTGAAAGTGGCATTAGCTCAACTGAAGCCATAAAAGCACTACAACCCTTTGGTTTTCAGGGATTTTTGATTGGTGAAAATTTTATGAAAACAAATAATCCAGGAAAAAGTGCAACAGAATTTATAAAAGCCCTTGAGTCATGAAACTGAAAGTATGTGGCATGAAATATCAGGATAATATTTTGAAGGTCTCTGCCCTCAAACCAGATTATATGGGTTTTATATTTTATGAAAAATCTCCACGCTTTGTTTCAAAATCTATCTCCGAAATACCAAAAAACATAAAAAAAGTTGGTGTTTTTGTTAATGCATCTACCGATACTATCACAAAAAATATTGATGAATTTGGTTTAAACGTGGTACAGCTTCACGGCGATGAAACTGCAGAATTCTGTAAAAACATTAGAACTAAAAATGTAGAAATTATAAAAGTATTTTCTGTTAAAAACAATTTCAATTTTAAAAAATTAAGGCCCTTTGAAGCCCATGTCGATTATTTCCTATTCGATACAAAAGGTCCAAATCCTGGTGGCAATGGTTACTGTTTTGATTGGAGTATTTTAGAAAATTATGATTCAAAAACACCCTATTTTTTGAGTGGTGGAATTGGATTAGAAGAAATCGAAACCCTAAATGAATTTAAAAATAGTGCTGCTGCAAAGCGATGCTATGCTATTGATGTGAATAGTAAATTTGAAATAGAACCTGCTTTAAAAGATAGTATTAAACTTAAAAAATTTATTGAAAGACTATGAGTTATCACGTGAATAAAAAAGGATATTACGGTCAATTTGGAGGGGCATTTATTCCAGAAATGCTCTACCCAAATATTGAGGAATTACAACAAAAATATTTGAATATTATGGCAGAGCCAGAATTCAAAGCAGAATTTGATCAACTCCTAAAAGATTATGTTGGCCGGCCTACACCGCTTTATTTTGCAAAGCGTTTCTCTGAAAAATACAATACAAGAATATATTTCAAACGTGAAGACTTGTGTCATACTGGAGCGCACAAGGTCAACAATACAATTGGACAAATTTTGATGGCCAAACGTCTTGGAAAGACACGAATTATTGCAGAAACTGGTGCTGGACAACACGGAGTAGCCACCGCTACAGTGTGTGCTTTGGCAGGGTTGCAATGTATTGTTTATATGGGTGAAATTGACATTGCGCGTCAAGCACCAAATGTTGCACGAATGAAAATGTTAGGCGCCGAAGTTCGCCCAGCAACTTCGGGAAGTCGTACTCTAAAAGATGCCACTAACGAAGCGATTAGAGATTGGATTAATAATCCAGAGGACACCCATTACATTATTGGAAGTGCGGTGGGACCTCATCCCTACCCCGATATGGTATCGCGTTTTCAGTCGATTGTTTCAGAAGAAATCAAATGGCAATTGAAAGCGGCAGAGAGTACTGAAAATCCAGATTACGTGGTGGCCTGTGTTGGTGGTGGTAGTAATGCTGCTGGCGCTTATTATCATTTTTTAGATGATGAACGTGTGGGCCTTATTGCCGTTGAAGCCGCTGGAAAAGGTGTTGAAACTGGCGAAAGTGCAGCAACTTCAATTTTAGGAAAAGAAGGCATTATTCATGGAAGCAAAACCCTTTTGATGCAAACAAAAGATGGACAAATTACAGAACCCTACTCTATCTCCGCAGGTTTAGATTACCCTGGAGTTGGCCCCATGCATGCGCATTTGTATACTTCAAAACGGGCGGAATTTATACCCGTTACAGACGACGAAGCCATGACAGCTGGACTAACGCTTTCGCAATTGGAAGGCATTATTCCCGCAATAGAAACCGCTCATGCCTTTGCTATTTTTGAAAATAAAACCTTTAAACCTGATGATATTGTGGTGGTATGCCTTTCTGGGCGTGGCGATAAGGATCTCAACACCTACATTGATTATTTTAAATTATAAACCCAATGAATAGAATTCAAAAGAAATTAAAAGAAGAAAAGAAACTGTTATCTATCTATTTTTCAGCAGGATATCCAGCACTCAATGACACTGTTGAAATTATAAAACAACTAGAAAATAGTGGAGTTGATATGATTGAAGTTGGACTTCCTTTTAGTGATCCTTTGGCCGATGGGCCAACCATTCAAGAAAGCTCTACACAAGCGCTTAAGAATGGAATGCATACCGAATTGCTTTTTGAGCAACTTAAAGACATTCGAAAATCTGTTTCTATTCCTCTGGTTTTGATGGGCTATTTTAACCCCATGTTACAATATGGCGTAGAGGCATTTTGTCAAAAATGCAAAGACATTGGAATAGACGGTTTTATCATCCCTGACCTTCCAGCAGACGTATATCACGAGGAATACAAAGCAATTTTTGAAAAATATGAACTTTTAAATATTTTTCTAATTACACCACAAACTTCTGATGAAAGAATCCGTTATATCGACTCCATTTCAGAGGGCTTTATTTATATGGTGAGTAGCGCGATTACAACAGGAGGACAAAGTGATTTTGGTACTATCCAACAAAATTATTTTAAACGTATTGCCAACATGCAACTGAAAAATCCACAAATTGTTGGTTTTGGAATTTCAAATAAAGAGACCTTTTTGCAGGCCACAACCTACGCCAAAGGCGCTATTATTGGAAGTGCATTTATTAAACATTTGACCCATAAAGGTGTAGAACGTATCGATGAATTTATAAATGATATTTTGAAGTAATTTTAGTAATTTTGGTAAAACCCAAATCTCGTTACTATGAAATTAGAACTATATATTCTTGTATTATTTTCCTTTATTTTTAATTGTAAAACCAATACCCCATTGCGGCCATCAGTTAGTATAAATGCTTACGATGTTGTGACCTCTCCTCTAGAAGTACAGGTCAATTCTATGGGGGTTTGGCATGCTAGCGAGGGGGAACTTGGACGAATAGAAGTTATTAATCATCAAGGAAAAGTGCTTTGCATGGGCTTTTTAACAACCACAGAAGATTGGATGAAAGAAGGCCCTGTCCTCTTCAAGACCCTTTTAGAGTTTGACCCTAAATATGCTGAAGAAGGAACACTTATCATCTATAACAACCCAGGTGACGGAAGTGGTGATGAAGCTAGAGAATCACATCAATTTGAAGTGCCAATTCGCTTTAAACCTTAGCGTGTAAATACCAATTTATTTTCTGTGGATAAATTGGTATCAAAAGCATAACGCTCTGCATTAAATATTTTGAGATCCTCTACGGATTTAGCATTGGTTTCTACAATATGACGGGTCATTAGTCCACGTGCAAGTTTTGAAAATATAGCAATGGTTTTATATTGGCCGTTTTTGTATTCTTTAAAATCCACATGAACTAAGGGCGATTTTAAAACTTTGGTGTCTATAGCTTTAAAATACTCTTGACTGGCAAGATTAACTAACAATTCGTCATCTTGCATTTCATCATTCAGCGCAGTAGTAACTTTTTGACGCCAAAATTCATACAGGTTTTTGTGTTTTCCAACAGGGAATTTTGTTCCCATTTCTAATCTGTAGGGCTGGATCAAATCCATAGGTTTTAACAAGCCATAAAGTCCAGAAATAATACGAACAGTATCTTGCAAAATATCTAGTTTTTCTTCAGAAATAGAATACGCATCCAAGCCTCTATACACATCGCCACTAAACGCATAAATGGCCTGACGAGCATTGTTGGGGGTGAATGGCAAAGACCAATTTTGATTACGATTATAATTGAGATTTCCTAGTTTTTCCGAAATATGCATCAAATCAGAAAGTGCCTTTGGTGATTTCTTTTTTAAGAGTTCATTCAATTGTGTGGCTTCATTCAAAAAGCAACTTTCTGAACTAAAGCCAGTTGGCAATTCTCTCTCGTAATTTAAAGATTTGGCTGGAGAAATAACAAGTTTCATAGTGCGTAGTGTTTGTTATCCAAAAATAACAACAAATTTTAGAAGACAAAAACTCTAGAACTCAATCTTATTGATACAACCATCAACAAAACAAATGGTTGATACTATTGAGCGTGTTTGGCATAGTAGCGCCATTTTTGAATACATTGTTCCATATCAGATGGTAATTCACAAGAAAAAGACATAAATTCTTCTGTTTTTGGATGAACAAACCCTAGAGTTTTGGCGTGTAATGCTTGACGTGGCAAAACTTTAAAACAATTGTCTACAAATTGTTTGTATTTGGTAAAGGTGGTACCTTTTAATATTTTTTCACCGCCATAACGTTCATCATTAAATAATGTATGTCCAATGTGTTTCATATGAACGCGAATTTGGTGTGTACGGCCAGTTTCAAGTTTGCAGCGTACTAGAGTAACATAACCCAGGCGTTCCAAAACGTCAAAATGAGTAATGGCAGGTTTTCCTTTATCGGCCTCATCGCCTTCAAAAACTGTATTTTGAAGTCTATTTTTTGGATGGCGACCAATATGGCCTTCAATAGTGCCTTTTTCTTCTTCAACATTACCCCATACCAAAGCCGTATAAGAACGTTCACTTGTTTTGGCTTTAAATTGAGCAGACAAATGAGTCATGGCCTGTTCTGTTTTGGCAACTACCAAAAGTCCACTTGTATCTTTATCAATGCGATGAACTAGTCCAGGACGATTGCTACTGTTATTGGGTAAATGCTCAAAATGAAAAAGAAGGGCATTTATTAATGTTCCAGAATAGTTACCATGTCCAGGATGAACCACCATGCCTGCGGGTTTATTCACCACCAGTAAATGTTCATCCTCAAAAACTATATCAATTGGAATATCTTCTGGAATTAATAAATTTTCATGTGGAGGATGCTCAAATAATACACGAATTTGATCGTTTGGCTTAACCTTATAATTAGATTTAACAACAATATCATTCACAAAAATATGACCCGCTTTTGCAGCAGCTTGAATTTTATTGCGTGTTGCATTTTCAACAAAATTCATCAAATATTTATCAATACGTAGCGGTTGTTGGCCTTTATCAACCGTAAAAGCATAATGCTCATGTAGATCTTGTTGAGCTAGATTATAGTCTAGAGGTGTTTCCATTAATTTGATTTTCGAGTTCCATTTCCAAGAACCAAATCGATAGTTGATGTTTTTCTAATCATATCGCCAGGATTAAGTTTTCGACCACGAAATCGTAATTCTATAACCTCATCTTTTCCAAGATCATTCACATAAATCAATTCTCCAACTTTAAAACCAAGGGCTTCTAAGGTTGGACGTGTTTGGCGTAGTGTATTACGGATAACATTGGGCACTAGGACATTTCTATAATCTGAAGGGTTTAAAATTAAATATATTTTTCTGTTTTCTTTGACTTTGGCCCCGGCCAATGGCTCTTGTTCTATTACAGCTCCCGAAGGGTATTTTGGATTATAATTAGAAGAATCTTGAACTTGTGTTCTGAGGTCAAAATTATCTAGCGTAATTTCAGCATCATTTAAAGACAAACCTACTAAGTTGGGGACTTCTACAAATGCGCCGTGGTTGGTGTAGGATTTTAACCATTTAAGCGTTAAAAATGCAAAAACAATACAAGCCACAATAGCCAAACCAATTTGTCTGACTAATGATTTACTAAATAAAAATTTTAAAAAATTCATGGGTCTAATTTTAGCAAAGCTAAACATTTTTTTGGGAGAAATTGAGATGACCTTTTTGATAGGATAAAAGTTTATTTTTTAAATTTAAAATTGATATCCACAAAAAATGATATTTTTACAGCATAAATTCAATTTATGAAACACAACATTGCCATCATCATGGGTGGATTTTCCAGCGAATCTGCCATTTCACTTAAAAGTGGACAGGTTGTTTTTCAGCATCTTCCAAAAGAAATGTATGCCGTATATTGCATTCATATTTCTAAAGACAAGTGGGTATATATGGCTCCCAACAGAGAAGAATTGCCCATCAACATGAGTGATTTTTCTATTGCCATTAATGGCGAAATTGTTCATTTCGATTGTGTGTTTAATGCCATTCATGGGGCGCCGGGTGAAGATGGATTTATGCAGGCCTATTTTGAATTGTTGGACATTCCGCATACAAGTTGTGGGATGTATCAAGCGGCACTAACGTTCAACAAAAGAGATTGCCTTAATGTACTCAAGGCCTATGACATCCCTACCGCAATTTCATACCCATTGAACAAGGGCGATAACGTCAATGCCAAAGCCATATTAGATCGTGTGGGATTGCCTTGTTTTGTAAAAGCCAATCGTGCTGGAAGTAGTTTTGGAGTAACTAAAGTGCATAAAATTGAAGCCCTTCAATCGGCGATAGACATTGCTTTTGAACATGACGATGAATTGATTATTGAGTCGTTTTTGGACGGAACGGAAGTTTCTGTGGGTGTGCTGCGTTACCAGGGCGAAGTGCTAGTTTTACCCATTACAGAAATTGTTTCAGAAAATGATTTTTTTGATTATGAAGCCAAATATTTAGGAAAATCAGAAGAAATCACACCAGCACGTATTTCCAAAAAACAAGAGGACAATGTAAGAACAATGGCCAAATCCATTTATGAAATACTAAAAATGGATGGCTTTTCTAGAAGTGAATTTATTTTTAAAGGCGATATTCCTTACTTTTTAGAAATGAACACTGTTCCTGGACTTACTGAAGAAAGTATTCTACCTCAGCAAGCGGCTTGTGCAGGAATCAGCTTGTCTGAACTCTTTACAAATGCCATTGAAGAAGCAATGACTAAAAATGTTTAACTTTACCGTATGAAACATCCGTAACCAAAAATTATTAAAATAGAACAATGATGGTATGGATGTTCCATGTGACCACAAAAAAACAATAAAGATAAACACATGAAACGTGCAATTTTTCCAGGATCTTTTGACCCGATTACGCTAGGGCATTGCGATATTATCAATCGTGGGGTAACGCTTTTTGATGAAGTGATTGTTGCTATTGGCGAAAATTCTGCAAAAGATTATATGTTTTCATTAGAAGAACGCAAATCCTTTATTGAAAACACATTTGAAGGGAATTCAAAAATTAAAGTCATGAGCTACTCTGGTTTGACTACTGATTTTTGCAAAGAAATTAACGCCGATTTTATTCTTCGAGGGCTTAGAAATCCTGCTGATTTTGAATTTGAAAAAGCCATCGCCCATACCAATAGAAACATTGGTGATATTGAAACTGTGTTCCTACTCACTTCTGTTGAAACCTCCTTTATATCCTCTTCAATTGTACGTGAAATTATTCACTACAATGGGGATTATAAAAAAATGGTGCCTCCAGCGGTTAACTTAAAATAATTTATAGTGAGTATTCCGAAAGCCCTTTGGTAAAGGCTTCTGGATTTTCAGCCAAATGATAACGTGGATCATCAATGGCTTCTATAATGACCTCCTTAAAAATTGGACTTGATTTATACAAAAGTATTTTACAATCTTGGCTTAAATGTTTGAGTTTAATTGTTTTTCCTGCGCTGTTGTATTTATTCACCAAATTAAAAATTGCTTCAATGGCAGAATGGTCACTGATTCTAGATTCGACAAAATCAATTTCTACAGCATCAGGATCATTTTTGATGTCAAATTTCTGGTTGAAGGCCGTTATACTACCAAAAAATAATGGCCCCCATATTTCATATACTTTTGTCCCATCGGGTTTAATGCGTTTTCGTGCTCGAATACGTTTTGCATTTTCCCAAGAAAAGGCTAAAGCACTCACAATTACCCCTGAGATTACAGCAATTGCTAAATCAAAAAATACAGTTACCGTAGAAACTAAAATTAAAACAAAAACATCGGCTACAGGAATTTTATTCATAATTCTAAAACTCGACCATGCAAATGTTCCTATAACCACCATAAACATAACTCCAACAAGTGCAGCAATTGGTACTTGTTCTATCAAATTGGACGCAAATAATATAAAAGCCAAAAGTGCAAGAGCGGCAACAATTCCAGAAAGTCGACCTCTACCGCCTCCTTTGATATTGATGATGGACTGTCCAATCATGGCGCAACCTCCCATTCCACCAAAAAGTCCTGTGACAACATTAGCGCTACCTTGAGCAATACATTCTTTGTTGGAATTTCCGCGAGTTTCTGTAAGTTCATCAATAAGATTTAGCGTCATCAAGGATTCAATAAGTCCAATGGCAGCAAGTATTACGGCATAAGGACCAATAAAACGGAGTGTTTCAAAATTGAATGGAATGACCTCAAAAATAGCCCATTGAAATTGAGGAAGACCACCTTTGAGGCCTTCTCCTCCCCCATCTCTAATAAAACTTCCAACAGTAGCTACATCTAAATCTCCAAAAATAACAAGCATTGAAACTACCAAAATAGCAATTAAAGCTTCAGGGAGTTTTTTTGTGAGTTTTGGGAGTCCAAACATAATACCCATTGTAAGGGCCACAAGTCCTATCATGGTCCAGAGTTCTTGTCCTTGCATCCAAACAAAGCCATCAATTCCCGAAGTTTTAAACATTCCTATTTGAGAGAGAAAAATAACAATGGCGAGTCCATTAACAAAACCCATCATTACTGGATGAGGAATCAGTCGAACAAATTTTCCCAATTTCAATACACCCGCAAGAATTTGAATAAAACCCATCAAAATAACGGTTAAAAACAAATAATATAATCCTAAATTTTCTGTGGGCTCACCCATGGCATTACCCTGAGCCACCAAACTTACCATTACAACGGCCAATGCGCCTGTTGCACCACTAATCATACCTGGACGACCACCAAAAATTGAAGTGATTAAACCAATCATAAAAGCAGCATACAGGCCTACCAAAGGATCTACTCCTGCAACAAATGCAAAAGCAACAGCTTCTGGCACCAAAGCCAAAGCCACTGTTAGGCCACTTAAAATATCATTTTTTGCATTTGCCGAACGCCTGCGGATAAACTCTCTCATCTTAATAAAATTAAGCGGCAAAAATAAAGCAATAAATAGGATTAGAAAGAACTAAAGGAAAATTTCTTTTTTAAATCAGTGCTTCGATGTTGGCGTAAATATTCTTTTTGACTTTTTTTAGTTTTTTTGGACCTACCCATTTTACTTTGGTAATCCCTTCTTTTATTTGAGGTTTTAAATCGCCAATGTAATCTGAAAACATTTCAAACCAGTAGGTTTTTTTGATAAAATATTGATCATTTCTTTTAAAGATATGATATGTGATTTCGAGTGGTTTTGTAATTGAAAGTCCCTTTACACCTGTTTCTTCTTCAACCTCCCGAAGTGCAGTTTGGTCAATTGTTTCTTTTTGCTCAGCTTTTCCTTTGGGTAAATCCCATTTTCCATTGCGGAAAATAAACAAAATTTTTCCGTCTGAATTAATAACCTTACCGCCTCCAGCGACAATATTTGGCAGAAGACGCAAGAACTTCTTTAGTAAAACTTCTTCATTATCACCAATTAATCTAATGGACTTGTATTTTTCTTTTTTTAGATTATGAAGTACCTTGTTGATATCAACAGTATCAATCAAATAATTTTTAAAATCTGATTCAGGTTCTACCTTAGTGGTAAGTACAATTGGCTTATTACCAACAAAAATTTTTTGCATTGTTAATTAAAAACACATTAAACTGAAGTAAATGTAGTATTTTTTAATAATTTTGGCACATGATTTTTGATAAAAATACTGCCAAAAAAACCGCTGAAGTTTTACTTCACATCAATGCTATAAAATTAAACCCAAAAACACCATTTAACTGGGCATCTGGTTGGAAATCGCCAATTTATTGCGACAATAGAATGGTACTTTCTTATCCGGCTATAAGAAATTATATCAAAAGTGAAATGGCAAAAAAACTTGAAGCTACATATGGAAAACCAGATGTCATTGCTGGGGTTGCTACTGGTGCTATCGGAATTGGAGCTTTAGTTGCAGAAGAACTTGGTTTACCATTTGTTTATGTGCGACCAGAGCCAAAAAAACATGGGCGAAAAAACCAAATTGAAGGCCACCTAGAAAAAGGTCAAAATGTAGTAGTAGTTGAAGATTTAATAAGTACAGGTAAAAGTAGTTTAGCTGCTGTTGATGCGCTAAAATCTGCTGGTGCAACAGTCAAAGGTATGGTGGCTATTTTTAGTTATGGTTTTGAAGTTGCTGAAAAGAATTTTGAGGAAAAAAAACTCGATTTGTACACGCTTAGTAATTATGAAAATTTACTAGAACAAGCTTTGGATACTAACTTTATTAATGAAAAAGAATCAAACATACTTTCTCAGTGGAATGCAAACCCCTCTGAATGGTCATAAAACAACCTAATTATGAATTTAGAATCACCAAAAATAACCGTCTCAAAATCTGTTGAAAACGTATATGATTTTCTTTCAGATGTGAAAAATTTTGAAGCTTTAATGCCAGATAATATCAGTAAATTTGAATTATTAGATGATGATAAATTTATTTTTGCACTAAGTGGAATGCCTGAGATTGTTTTACAAAAAAAAGAGGAAAATCCGCCAAATTCTATCAAGCTAGGTGCAGCAGGTGGAAAATTAGATTTCTCGCTTCAAGCCAATATTTCTGCAGTTAATGACAGCGAAAGTGAAGTTCAACTTAATTTTAATGGAGACTTTAATCCGATGATGGCGATGATGATTAAAGGACCTATTTCAAAATTTATTGAAACCCTAGCAGTCAATATTCCAAAAGCAGTTTAGTAAAGTAATTTTATTGATTTTAAATCAAATTCTTCAATAGAATTTTCGGTTTTAATCATCAGTTTTCCTCGTTGAGAAACTCCTTTTATTATTCCAGAAAATAAATCACCGCTAAGGCCAACAAAAGTGGAAGGTTTGTCTTTTCTAAAAAGTAGATTCTCGTATGTTGTCCAGAGTTCAGCAGTGTTTTTTATGGAAAAATAGTGTTTGAAATTCTCCAATAATTTATGCAACAATTCGTCCAAATCGTAGTGAATACCAGTTATGTTTTGTAGAGAAGATGCAGATGATAATTCTTTAAAATTTGTTTGATTAACATTCAAACCAATACCAATTATGGCTTTGTCAATGGTATTTTTTTTCAATATTAATTCAATAAGTATGCCAGCGATTTTTTTGTCATGTGACAAAATGTCGTTCGGCCATTTTATAGAAAGTTTAGGAATTTGAAGTGTCTCAAGAGTTTTAAAAAGTGCTAAAGAAACAACGATGTTGAGCAAAAACTGGCGTTGGGGATTTAAGTCAATTTCTTTTTTTAATACACTGATTATTAGGTTTTTATCTTTTTCAGATTGCCAAGTTGTTGCTCTTTGCCCTCGTCCTTTTGTTTGATATCTTGCTGTTACAACAGCAAAATCTTCCAATGAAATTTTACCAATCAAATCATGTAAATACTGATTTGTGGAATCAATGGCATTGAGTTTGATAATTTGCATATGTAAATTTATAATTAAATTATAATATTATTAAGAGAATAAAAAGTAATTAGACCCAAAAAAAGAATAAATTTGCAATGTAATTTGAATATATGACAAAACAAATCTCTGACCCAGACCAGCTCATTGCCCTAATAATTGATGGCATTGAGGATGTAAAAGGCCAAAACATTAGCATATTAGATTTAAGAAGTATAGAAAACACTGTGTGTGACTATTTCATTATCTGCGATGGAAATTCTAATACACAAGTGAATGCGATTGTCAATTCGATACAAAAAAAAGTCAGTAAAGCTGCTCATGAAAAGCCTTATCATATTGAAGGAACAGAAAATGCAGAGTGGATTTTGATGGATTATATCAATGTGGTTATTCATGTGTTTCAAAAACATAAAAGAGAATATTATGACATTGAAAACCTTTGGGGCGATGCAAAAATTACTGAAATAGAAACAAGTTACTAAAACATTTTTATATGTCAAAAGACAAAAATCCAAAGAATTTTAAGTTTAACGCCTATTGGGTGTATGGAATCGTTATTGGTTTATTCTTAGTATTTAACATATTTTCGGGTGGATTTGGCGCATCAAATGGAGTCACCACAACACCCTCTAAGTTTTTTAAATTTCTAAAAGATGGTGATGTTCAAAAAGTTGAAATTGTAAATAAGCGTGAAGCTTTGGTTTACCTGAATGATAAAGCAGCAAAAAAACAAATCCATAGCAAAACACAAACGCAAAATCTTATTCCAATAGGGACTTCGCCAAATTATAAGTTTGAATTTGGAGATGTGCAATTATTTCAAAAACAGTTAGAAGACACTATTCTTGAACGAAATTTGGACACAGAGTTGAACTTTAGAACAGAAACAAATGCTTTTGGTGACCTATTATTATCTATCATTCCATTTGTACTCATCATTGGAATATGGATTTTTATCATGCGTAGAATGTCTGGCGGAGGTGGTCCAGGAGGAGGCGGACAGATTTTCAATATTGGAAAATCAAAAGCAAAACTATTTGATGAAAAACTTGAAACAAAAACTACATTTGAAGACGTAGCAGGCTTGGAAGGTGCAAAGGAAGAGGTTCAAGAAATTGTAGATTTTCTTAAGAACCCCGAAAAATATACAGCTTTAGGAGGTAAAATACCAAAAGGTGCATTGCTTGTAGGCCCTCCAGGAACTGGAAAAACCTTGCTTGCCAAAGCTGTTGCTGGCGAAGCCAAAGCACCGTTTTTTTCTCTGTCAGGGTCAGATTTTGTAGAAATGTTTGTGGGTGTAGGAGCTTCTAGAGTTCGTGACTTATTCAAGCAAGCCAAAGAAAAATCTCCTTCAATTATTTTTATTGATGAAATTGATGCAATTGGACGTGCGCGTGGAAAAAGTAATTTCTCTGGATCAAATGACGAACGAGAAAACACATTAAATCAACTTTTGACAGAAATGGATGGTTTTGGATCTAACACAAATGTAATTGTACTAGCCGCTACAAACAGAGCAGATGTCTTGGACAAAGCATTGATGCGTGCAGGACGTTTTGATCGTCAAATTTATGTTGATTTACCAGATATTAGAGAACGTAGAGAAATTTTTGAAGTACACCTTAAGCCTTTGAAAAAAGCTAAAGATTTAGACACTGATTTCTTATCAAAACAAACTCCAGGATTTTCTGGCGCCGATATTGCAAACGTCTGTAACGAAGCCGCACTTATTGCTGCTAGAAACAACAAAAAAGCTGTTGAAAAACAAGATTTTCTTGATGCGGTAGATCGAATAATTGGAGGATTAGAAAAGAAAAATAAAATTATTACTCCAGAAGAGAAAAAAGCAGTTGCCTTTCATGAAGCTGGACATGCCACAGTAAGTTGGATGCTAGAACATGCTGCTCCACTAGTTAAAGTAACAATTGTTCCTAGAGGTCGATCTCTGGGAGCTGCATGGTATTTGCCCGAAGAACGCCTTATTGTACGACCAGAACAAATGTTGGATGAAATGTGTGCAGCACTTGGAGGTAGAGCCGCTGAAAAAGTAATTTTTGATAAAATATCAACTGGAGCTTTAAGCGATTTGGAAAAAGTTACTAAACAAGCACGAGCTATGGTAACTGTTTATGGCTTGAGCGACAAAGTTGGGAATCTTACCTATTATGACTCCTCTGGTCAGAATGAGTATGGATTTACGAAACCTTACAGTGAGCAAACTGCTGAGCTTATTGACAAAGAAATTTCAGATATTATAGAAGAGCAATACCAACGAGCCATTGCTTTACTTGAAAAAAATAAAGATAAACTCATTGAGTTAGCCGAAGTATTACTAAAAGATGAGGTCATCTTTAAGGACAATTTAGAGGCAATTTTTGGGAAAAGACCTTTTGAAATTAAAAAAGAAGAAACAACCCAAGAAAATAATAGCGAGGAAGAGGAATAAAAAAATCATGCTTTTTTAAACTGTAGGCGTTTTAAATTTTTTATATTTGAAACTGAGTTAATCAACAGCCTTAGTTTAATCAATGAGTGTATTTCGAAAAATATTTGGTTCAATTTCTAAATCAGATAAGGAGCACCAAAAAAACAAGGGCGAGGACAAGTTTTTACCGAAAAAAGACACTCCTATTGATGAATCTTTTACCATCAACTTTAATGAAAATGGAGGTAAGTTTCTTTATTCCGAAAACATCAATGAAGTCTATGTTTTTCTTCAAAAAATATTAGAAGAAAATAACTGGAAAGAAAAACCTGCTTTAGTATTAAATTCTGATCTTAAAAAAAAATTCAAAGACTTTGACTGGAATACTGTCGAAGTCGTTAACGAGGGCCATTTTCTATTTACTACTTGTGAGTATCTCATTTCAAATGATGGTTCTATTTTAATTTCATCAAATCAAATTGCAGAAAAAAAACTAAATGAATTACCCAAAAATTTTATTGTTTTTGCCACAACAAGTCAAATTGTCAATAGCATTGGGGAAGGTCTCCATGGCATAAAAGCAAAAAACAAAAAAAATATTCCTACAAACATCACAACCATTAAACATTTTAAAGCCACAGAAGATGATAATTTTTTAAGTTACGGAAGTAGCTCCAAAAACTTATATCTTCTGCTGCTCGAAGATTTATAACGTTATTTTGAAGGAACTTTTTACAAGAATAGTATTTGGAGCATTATTTGTCAGCATTTTAGTATGTTCTGCACATTACCAATATGCACTTATTTTCTTACTTTTTATTTTTGGGATATTATGTTTGTTCGAATTCAATAAATTAATTGAACAACGCAACATTCTTTCTTATTTTATTTTTTCAATTTTATTTGGTTCTTTTGCTTTTTGGGATATTATTAATAGTGCACTCAATGGTTTGGATGAAGCAATACAAATACTTTTAACAGTAGCTATTTTTGTTTTGCTTTTTTTAATACGAGATTTATTTTCTAGCAAAAGTCTACCAAAACTTCTCACCAATAGGTATATCAATACTACATTTTATATCAGTACAGGTGTTTTATTTTTGTTACTCATCGCTAATAATTTCGGACATTATAGCCCAGAAAATATCATTGGTGTATTTACGCTCATTTGGATTAATGACAGCTTTGCATACATTGTTGGTAAAAACTTTGGTAAGCAAAAATTATTTGAAAGTGTTTCACCAAAAAAAACAGTAGAAGGATTTCTTGGCGGTATAATTTTTACAGCCATCGGAAGTTACTTTATTTCTGAAGTCACAAATATTCTTCTATTTTCAAACTGGTTGATTCTAAGCGTTATAGTGAGTGTTTTTGGAACTTTGGGAGACCTTATCGAATCCAAATACAAACGCCAAGCTGGAGTAAAAGACAGCGGAAATATTTTGCCAGGACATGGTGGCCTTTTGGACCGTCTAGACAGCGCAATATTTGTTGCACCATTTATTTATTTATTTTTAAGATTATTAAATTATGTTTCATAAAGAAGGCCAAAAAATTATTGTAATCACTCTGCTTATTGTAGGTGGATTGTTTTTACTACTTGATAACATAGAAATCCCATGGTTGGTAAAAACTCTGCAAATCACATTATTGGCTTTTTTAATTTTGATTTTGCAATTTTTTAGAAATCCTAAAAGACATACAAAACACAACGACGCACATCTTATTTCACCAGTAGATGGAAAAGTAGTCGTTATTGAAGAAGTAGAGGAAACAGAATACTTTAAGGATAAGCGCCTTCAAGTTAGTGTTTTTATGTCACCCATTAATGTTCATGTAACACGCTATCCCATTGGAGGGAAAGTACTTTTTAGCAAATACCATCCTGGGAAATATCTGGTAGCATGGCATCCAAAAGCAAGCGAAGAAAATGAACGTACAACGGTAGTTGTAGAAAATAAAATGTTTGGAAAAGTACTCTACAGACAAATTGCTGGTGCATTGGCACGAAGAATTGTTAATTATGCTCAAAAAGACCAAAATGTTACTCAAGGTAGTGATGCAGGATTTATAAAATTTGGTTCGAGAGTAGATTTATTTTTACCTTTGAATACCAAACTTAAAGTAGTGCTAAACCAAAAAGTAAAAGGCGGTGAGAGTATCATTGCAGAACTTTAAGATGATAAATGACGATTTAGATAAAGAATTTCAAGCTGCTGTAGAAAGTATCAACAACCATGAGGAACCATTTCCAGCAGATACACTTTTAAAATTGTATGCGTTTTACAAAAAGGCAACCAACGACTACTCACGTCCAAAAAGCGGTAAAGCCATCATTAACGCATTTAAAACAAATGCGCTTTTTCAGGTAGAGGATATCACTCAAGATGAAGCCAAAAAACGTTACATAGAATTGGCTAAAGAATATCTTATTTACCGAAAATAAGCTTATTTCAGATTTTTTAAACTCGCCTTAATAGTTTCAATTTTGGCTAAAGCATCAGCCTCTTTTTTCTTTTCACTTGCGACCACTTGTTCTGGAGCATTGGAAACAAAACGTTCGTTTGAAAGTTTTTTTCGCACCGAATCCAAAAATCCTTTTGTGTAATCCAATTCCTCTTCAAGTTTTGAAACCTCAGCCTCTAAATCAATGGCAATATCTGCTACTAGAAAATACTCGTTGGATTTTACACGAAATGAAAATGCTTTATCAACACTAGAATCTGTATAGCTAATTGTAGAAATATTACCAAGTTTTGAAATTAAATCATCAAAAGTCTTAGAGTTTTTACCATTATTAATGACATGAAGTTCCACTGCAGTTTTAAAAGGAATTTGTTTTTGTTTTCTCAAATTTCTTATCCCCGAGATCACTTCCGAGGCAAATTCAAATTCTTTTAATAGTGAAGTATTTATAGGTTGTGAACCTGGCCAACTCGAAACAATTAGCGCTTGCTCTGGTGTACGCTGCTTCAAATAATGCCAAATTTCTTCAGTTAAAAATGGCATAAAGGGGTGTAAAATTTTTAGATTTTGCTCCAATATTTCCACCACTTGGTTATATGTTTTTTTATCTATTGGTTCACCATAAGCGGGTTTAATCATTTCTAATAACCAGGAACAAAAATCATCCCATATTAATTTATAGATAGACATCAACGCATCGCTCAAACGGTATTTACTAAATTGGTCTTCAATTTCGGCAAGTACTTTTTGAAACTTTGAAGCGTACCAATCTAAAGCAGTTTTTGCATATTCGGGTTGGTCAATATCTGCAATTTCCCATCCTTGAATAAGTCGAAATGCATTCCAAATTTTATTTCCAAATCCTTTTCCTTGTTGACAAAGTGCTTCGTCAAACAATAAGTCGTTCCCCGCAGCAGAACTCAATAAAAGCCCAACGCGAACACCATCGGCTCCGAATTGTTCTATAAGCTGTAATGCATCTGGAGAATTGCCTAAAGATTTACTCATTTTTCGGCGTTGTTTGTCGCGCACCAAACCTGTTAAATAAACATTTTCAAAAGGTTTTTCGTCTTTAAACTCAAATCCAGCAACAATCATTCTTGCCACCCAAAAGAATAAAATATCTGGTCCTGTAACCAAATCATTTGTTGGATAATAATAATTAATTTCTTCGTTTTCAGGGTTTCTTATTCCATCAAAAACTGAAATTGGCCATAACCAAGATGAAAACCATGTGTCCAAAACATCTGAATCTTGTTTTAAATCGTCTAGACGAATGGAAGAATTTTGTGATTTACTTTGAGCCAATTTGAGTGCTTCTGCTTTTGTTTTGGCAACTACAAAATCATCTTTACCATTCCCATAATAATAGGCTGGAATTTGTTGTCCCCAAAATAATTGTCTAGAAATATTCCAGTCGCGAATATTTTCCATCCAATGGCGGTAGGTGTTATTGAATTTTTTTGGAAATAATTTTACAGTTTCGTTGTTCAAAACAGCATCCAAAGCAGGTTTTGCCAAGTCTTCCATTTTTAAGAACCATTGATCCGACAGGCGTGGTTCTATAACAACTTTGGTACGCTCGGAAGTACCAACCTTGTGTATGTGTTGTTCTGTTTTTATCAAAAACCCTTTGGCTTGTAGTTCTTTAGAAATTTCCTTACGAACCACAAAACGATCTTTGCCCTCGTAATGTAAGCCATGGCTATTTAGCGTTGCATTTGCATTAAAAATATCAATAACCTCCAATTGGTGTTTGTCTCCTAACAGCTTGTCATTTTCATCATGTGCAGGAGTAACTTTCAAACAACCAGTTCCAAACTCCATATCGACATATTCATCCGCAATAATTGGAATGACTCTATCACACAAAGGAACAATTGCTTTTTTACCTTTTAAATGAGAAAAACGTTCATCGTTTGGATTGATACATATTGCTGAATCACCCAAAATAGTTTCTGGTCGTGTGGTGGCAATAGTGAGTTTTTCATCGCTACCTTGAATAGCGTATTCAATATAATAAAGATTCCCTTGACGCTCTTCATAAATAACTTCTTCATCAGAGAGGGTTGTTTGTGCTTTTGGATCCCAATTTACCATGCGGTATCCTCTATATATGAGTCCTTTATTAAATAAGTCTACAAAAACAGATATCACCGATTCGCTCATATCATCGTCTAGCGTAAATTTCGTACGCTCCCAGTCGCATGAACACCCAAGTTTTTTTAATTGATTTAGAATCACACCACCATACTCGTTGGTCCAGTCCCAAGCATGACTCATAAATTCATCTCTAGACAAATCATTTTTATTAATACCTTGTTCTTTAAGTTTTGCAACAACTTTGGCTTCTGTTGCTATTGAGGCATGATCTGTACCAGGCACCCAACAGGCATTTTTACCCATAAGACGCGCACGTCTAATTAAAACATCCTGAATGGTATTATTTAGCATATGCCCCATATGCAAAACTCCAGTCACATTTGGTGGCGGAATAACTATTGTATACGGCGTTCTTTTATCTGGTTTTGAATGAAAATACTGGTGTTTCATCCAATAGTCATACCACTTCTGTTCTACCTGTTGTGCATCATATTTTGATGGGATATTCATATTTTTGGAACGATTTTTGTCTTTAAAGTTTACAAAAGTACTCATATTTTAGGTTCTTTAAAATTAAATAAACTAGAATTATATGAGTACAAATTTTGATTTTATAAAAAAGTCTTTAAATTTACAATTCAACTAAAATTTCACTACCATGAAAAAACTATGCACATTATTACTACTTAGCGTTTTTGCCTTGCATACAGCCTATGCACAAGAAAAAACTGCAAAAATTGAATTTGAATCCAAGGTTATTGATTACGGAACAATAGAAAAAGGCGCTGATGGGGTTAGGGTTTTTAAGTTTACCAATACTGGAAATGCCCCATTAATTGTCTCTAAAGTAAAATCAAGTTGTGGCTGTACAGTTCCAAAAAAACCTGAAGGCCCAATTTTACCTGGTGAGTCTGGTGAAATCCAAGTTAAATACGACACCAATAGAGTTAATCCTATACGAAAAACTATTACCGTTACCTCAAATGCGGATACGCCTACTGTAGCGCTTAAAATTAAAGGGACTGTTATTGACCCAAACAAAACAACTAGTGTGATGAAATCCACTAAAAAAAGCGTTGTAGAACAATAAGACATTGACTTATGTCATCATTAAAAAGCATCTTAAAAAAAGATGCTTTTTTTTATATAGATGATATCATATTTATAAAATTGTATAATTAAATTTGATAAGATTTTATTTTCCCTGAACTTTAAATAAATTTGTACCATAAACTTCAATAGAAATTGATATGCCAAAAATCTCAAATAAAGGTCTTAATATGCCTGCCTCACCTATCCGAAAGCTGGTTCCATATGCTGAATTAGCTAAATCGGAAGGCGTACATGTGTATCACTTAAATATTGGACAGCCTGATATTGTAACACCAAAAGTGGCATTAGAAGCTGTGAAAAATAACAACCTTAATGTATTGGCATATAGTCGATCAGAAGGCTCAGAAACCTACAGACAGAAATTGGCACGCTACTACAATAAACATCATATTACAGTAAATGCTGACGACATCATCGTGACCACAGGGGGTAGCGAAGCATTGCTTTTTACTTTTGGTAGTATTATGGATCCAGAAGATGAAGTCATCATTCCAGAGCCATTTTATGCCAATTATAATGGGTTTTCGACTGCACAAGGCGTTAATGTTGTTCCTGTTGTTTCTGAAATTGATTCAAATTTTGCACTTCCATCAATTGAAACTTTTGAAGCGCTAATTACACCAAGAACAAAGGCAATTCTTATATGTAATCCTGGAAATCCAACTGGCTACTTATACAGTGAAGAAGAGATTTTACAACTTACAAAATTAGTCCAAAAACATGATTTGTTTTTAATCGCTGATGAAGTATACCGAGAATTCGCATACGACGGTCACAAACACCATTCCATCATGGCCGTTAAAGGTTTGGAAGAACACGCAATAATGATAGATTCTGTATCGAAACGATATAGCATGTGTGGTGCACGAATTGGGTGTATGGTAACAAAAAATAAAAGTGTTCGCGATACAGCTTTAAAATTTGCTCAAGCTCGACTCTCCCCCCCCACCTATGCACAAATAGCAAGCGAAGCAGCTCTAGACACTCCAAATTCGTATTTTGAAAATGTTATTGAGGAATATGTAGAACGGAGAAACGTTTTAGTTCAAGAACTTCAACATATTGAGGGTGTAAAAGTTGCAATACCAAAAGGTGCTTTCTATTGTATTGTAGAACTTCCCATTCCAAATGCTGATGCTTTTGCACAATGGCTCCTAGAAAAATTTAGAGTCGACAATGCAACCATAATGGTTGCACCAGCTGCAGGGTTTTATGCTACAAAAGGGTTAGGAGAAAATCAAGTACGAATTGCTTATGTACTTAAAAAAGAAGATTTAATTGCCTCTGTTAATATTCTCAAAAAAGGACTTGAAGCATTTAAAAAAATAGGATGATTCAACAGCATGTTTCACTAAAACCATACAATACCTTTGGCATAGACGTTAAGGCAGAATCTTTTGTTTCTATAAAAACCATACAAGATTTAATTGCTGTTTTAAAGACAAATTCCAAAAAGCTCCTCGTCATTGGTGGTGGCAGCAATATGCTCCTGACCAAAGACATTGAAGGTCTCGTGGTTCATTTGGATCTAAAGGGAATAGAAATAGGTGCAAAAAGTAAAAAAACTACTAAAGTAAAAGTTGCAGCTGGTGAAAATTGGCACGATTTTGTGCTTTGGTCATTACAACAAAATTTAGGTGGATTAGAAAATCTATCTCTGATTCCTGGAAATGTGGGTACTGCGCCCATTCAAAACATTGGTGCCTACGGCGTAGAACTCAAAGACACTTTTATTGAGTGCGAAGCCCTAAATTTACAAACTCTAGAGATTGAGACTTTTGTGAAAACAGACTGTAAGTTTGATTACCGAAATTCTATTTTTAAATCTGAAGTTAAAGGAAAATATATCATTATCTCAGTGACGTTTGAGCTCACTCATTCCAACCATGAATTAAAAACTAGCTATGGAGCTATTTTATCTGAACTCGAAAAAAAGGGGATTGCCAACCCAAGCATTCAAGATATTTCAAAAGCTGTAATTGCCATACGACAATCCAAACTTCCTAACCCAAAACGTCTTGGAAATAGTGGGAGTTTTTTTAAAAATCCTGTGGTAACAGCATCAAAATTTAAGAAATTACACTCACAATTTCCAAACATACCACACTACCCTGTTTCAGAACAAGAAATAAAAATTCCAGCAGGTTGGCTCATTGAAACAGCAGGATTTAAGGGCAAAAATTTTGGAAACTATGGTGTTCACAAAAATCAAGCCCTAGTTCTTGTCAATTATGGAGGAGCCAAAGGCAAAGATATTCTAAATCTCTCACAAACTATTCAAAAAGCTATTGATACCATCTTTGGTATTCCTTTGGAAGCAGAAGTAAATATTTTGTGATTTTTTTATATCCTAATCAAATCACTTTTTACTTGCCTTACAAATTAGCCCAGCAACAATAGCCCCAGCTATTGGAGCCAACCAAAACAACCAAAGTTGTGCAGGATAATCACCACCTGCAAAAAGTGCTTGACTTGTTGAACGTACTGGGTTTACAGAAGTATTTGAAATAGGAATACTGATCAAATGAATCAATGTAAGTCCTAAACCAATAGCAATAGGTGCAAATTTACTAGGGGCATCTTTACTTGTACTTCCTAAAATGATAAAAAGAAAAAATGCTGTTAAAACAAACTCAGCAATTAAAACAGAAGTCATAGAAAATCCACCTGGCGATAGCGCACCATAGCCATTGGAAGCGAATCCACCAACCGTTTCAAAACCTGGTTTTCCACTAAGGATCAAAAACAAAGTTCCAGCAGCTACAATAGCGCCTATAAGTTGTGCTAAAATATACCCCAATAAATTTTTACCTTCAAAACGGCCAGCCGCCCAAAGTCCAAATGATACTGCTGGATTAAAATGTGCACCTGAAATATGCCCAACAGCGTAAGCCATCGTCAAAACAGTAAGTCCAAAGGCAATTGCAACCCCTAGAAATCCAATCCCTAACTCTGGGAAAGCGGCGGCGAAAACAGCACTTCCACAACCACCAAATACGAGCCAAAATGTTCCAAAAAATTCTGCAAAAAGTTTTTTCATGATAAATATATTTATTGTTTCCTATAGTGTATGACACATATTTTTCAAAAAAGTCACATTTTTTACCCTATTTTTTTATTTTAATTTAGTTGTATCTTTGTACAAATCATTTATAATAATATGAAACTACTTTTGATAACCCTTGCATTGTTGGGACTAGGAATTGCAGGAATTTCACTTAAAATATGGGCCAAAAAAGATGGTGAATTTAGTGGAACTTGCGCCAGTCAAAACCCAATGCTAAATACAGAAGGTGAAGCCTGTGGCTTTTGTGGAAAAACCCCCGATCAATTTGGGGATTGCGACAACAACGAAAAATAATAACCCCAAAAAAATGTTTTTGACCGTTTTACTATATGTTTTTATAGCAGTAGTTTGTATTGAAATTATATTCTTCTGTTTTGCTGTATTGAATTTCAAAAATGTCTCTAACTCGCCAGAACTATCAAATTCTCAGATATCTCTTATTTTATATACCAAAAATCAAGCAACGCTTTTAAAAAAACAACTGCCCATTTTTTTAAAACAAAAACATAAAAATTTTGAAATTGTTCTAATCAATCATGCATCAACAGATGAATCTTTGGAGATCATGGAAGATTTTCAAAAGAAAAACCCCACTTTAAAAATAATTGATGTTAAAAACAATGAAGCCTTTTGGGCGAGCAAAAAATATGCGCTTACTCTTGGAATTAAAGCAGCTACTCACGAACATTTGGTGCTAAGCTCTATCAGTTTTGAGCCTCAATCTACATCATGGCTTCAGCATATGGCCGCAGCATCAAATAGAAAATCAATGGTGATTGGATATGTAAAATATACCAATTACAATTATTTTTATCGTTTTTTTGATTTCTTACGCATCATAAAAAACTATACTTTAGGAAAAATGGGGGTCTATTATAGTGGAACATCTGCAAATGTAAGTTACTCTAAAGAGCTTTTTTTTAGTTCCAATGGTTTTGTAAAACATATGGAAATTCCATTTGGTGCAACCACATTATTTACAAATGAAGTCGCTAAAAAATCGAATACCGCTTTTTGTTTGCATAAAGATAGTTTTGTTACTACTGTACAAAAAACAAACTTTAAAGAATGGTTTCTAAATCAAGTAAAAAATGATTTAAAACTTAGACAATGTAAACTGTCTGCACAGATCGCCAATGTCATTTTGTTTTTATGCCATTTTATGTTTTATCTTTTAGCGCCTTTTTTATTGTTTTCCAGTCCATCAGAACTAGAAATACCAATCATATCATTAATTGTTGGACGCTATGTGATTCAATATATTAGTTATGGTGTTATTGCTAAAAAATTACAAGATTTGAGACTATTTATTGCATTGCCGTTGTTTGAAGTTTTTCAGCTTCTTTCACAATTTCTTATATTTATCTCGAGTTTAAATTCAAAACGATTGTATTGGAACTGAGCGAAGCCATCATCAAAGCCAAAGAAAATAGCCAAATGGCTTTCAATTTTTTATTGGAAACTTTTTGGAATGATGTTTTTGGATTTATGCTCAAACGCACCCAAAACGAAAATGATGCAGAAGATATTACCATTCAAACTTTTTTTAAAGCATTTGATAAAATCAATTCTTTTGATCCAAAATTCAAATTTAAAACTTGGCTAATTACCATTGCAAAAAACACGCATTTAGACAGCTTAAGAAAACAAAAAAACACCCTTACAAATCAAACGACTGAAGAAGATGAAAATCGTGTGTATTGGATTCAAGATGATGCCCCTTCTGCTGAAGACAAACTCATTACAGAACAAAATTTGGCGGAACTCCTAAAAGACATAAAAAAGCTAAAACCACATCATCAAGAAATTATTCAATTGCGTTATTTTCAAGAACAAACTTACCAAGAAATAGCAAAAGCAATAGACATCCCCATTAATAATGTTAAGGTAAAATTACTTCGAGCCAGAAAACTTTTGGCCTGTATTATTCGTTCCAAAACATGATAAGGTTCTTACAAAAACTAGGCCCTGGACTTTTGTTTGCTGGCGCTGCTGTAGGCGTATCACACCTTGTACAATCCACAAAGGCTGGTGCTAATTTTGGATTTGGATTAATATGGGCTTTTCTTTTAATCAACCTCATAAAATACCCTTTTTTTCAGTTTGGCCCTCGATATGCAACAGCAACCGGTGAGAGCCTTCTTGATGGCTATAAAAAATTGGGGAAAAATGTACTTAAGGTCTATGCCATACTAACGTTTGCTACCATGTTTACCATCCAATCTGCAGTCACCATTGTTACAGCAGGGATAGCCTCATCACTTTTTGGTGCTCATATTAGTATGGAAATTTGGACCATCATTATTTTATCCATATGCTTTGGACTCCTTCTAGTTGGTAAATATGCATTGTTGGACAAAATGATGAAAATTATAATTATCATCTTGAGTGTCTCTACACTTTTTGCAGTTATTACTGCATTTTACAATTCTGAAGCTAGTGCAGATTGGACACAAATACTTCCAAAAACTGATGCTGAAATCATTTTTCTTATTGCATTTATGGGGTGGATGCCAGCACCACTTGACGTATCAATTTGGCACTCGCTTTGGGCCATTCAAAAGAAAAAAGAACTAAAAGTATTTAGTCCAAAAACTGCGCTAATGGATTTTAATATTGGCTATATGGGCACTATTGTATTGGGAATTGGTTTTTTGATGCTTGGCGGACTTGTAATGTTTGGAACAGGAAAAACATTCAGTAACAATGGCAGTGAATTTTCTATCCAACTCATCCAAATGTATACTCAAAATCTAGGAGATTGGAGCTATATTATTATAGGCCTTGCAGCACTTACAACCATGTTTAGTACGACTCTAACCACTCTAGACGCTTCGCCAAGAGCCATGAACAAAACTTTGGAACTGATTTTGGAAAAACCTCTTAAAAACGGCTATACCTCATGGTTGATTTTACTTATAATTGGAACAATTTTCATTTTCTTTTTCTTTTTATCAGAAATGGGAACTTTAATAAAAATTGCCACCATATTATCATTTCTTACAGCGCCATTTTATGCCATAATGAATTATCTTCTTATGTGTAGCAAACACATGCCAAAACCTTGGAAACCCTCAAAAGTAATGCATGTATTGAGTATTCTTGGAATTCTATTTTTAATAGGATTTAACATTTGGTATCTTAGTATTTTGTGATTTTTTTTATGGAATACTTTGTATCTTTGCTGCTCAAATTAAAAGCATGTCCATAGACACACTTACAAAACCGCAAGAACGTCAGGCAAAACCAAAATGGCTTCGTGTAAAATTACCTACTGGTAAAAAATACACTGAACTTCGAGGACTTGTTGACAAATACAAACTCAATACGATTTGTACATCAGGTAGCTGTCCAAATATGGGAGAATGTTGGGGTGAAGGCACAGCAACCTTTATGATTCTTGGAAATATATGTACACGATCGTGTGGATTTTGTGGTGTAAAAACCGGGAGACCAGAGTCTGTAGATTGGGACGAACCTGAAAAAGTTGCGCGCTCAATCAAAATCATGGGCATCAAACATGCTGTACTTACCAGTGTAGATCGTGATGATTTAAAAGACATGGGAAGCATCATGTGGGCCGAAACTGTAAAGGCGGTTCGTCGTATGAACCCAAATACAACATTGGAGACCTTAATTCCTGATTTTCAAGGTATTGAAAAGCATATTGATCGTATTATTGATGTTGCGCCAGAAGTTGTTTCACACAATATGGAAACTGTTCGTCGACTCACAAGAGCGGTACGTATACAAGCCAAATATGACCAAAGTTTAGAAGTCCTAAATTATTTGAAAAATCAAGGGCAACGTCGTACAAAAACAGGCATTATGCTTGGACTTGGAGAAACTCGTGAAGAAGTGATAGAAACGCTACACGACTTGAAAAAAGTAAATGTTGATGTTGTGACTATTGGTCAATACCTTCAACCAAGCAAAAAACATCTTCCAGTAAAAGAATTTATCACTCCAGATCAATTCAAGGAATATGAAGAAATTGGGTTGGATTTAGGATTCAGTCATGTAGAAAGTAGTGCACTAGTAAGGTCTTCATACAAAGCACAAAAACATATTAATTAAATGATTCGGGTTGGAATCAACGGATTTGGACGTATAGGAAGACGTGTCTTTCGTTTACTTCTTGAACATAATGACATTCAAGTCGTCGCTATCAATGATTTGGCAGATGCCAAAACATTGGCTCATTTGCTCAAATATGATAGTATTCATGGGAAACTCAATGCAAGGGTTTCAGAAAACGAAGAACATATTATCGTCAATAATATAACCATTACGCTTTCAAATAAAAATCATCCAAAATCAATTGATTGGGCTAAACATGAGGTTGATGTTGTTATTGAAGCCACAGGAAAATTTAAAACAAAAACAGATTTAAAGCACCACATAAAGAACGGTGCTAAAAAAGTAATTTTGAGTGTCCCACCAACGGAAACCGATATCAAAACCATTGTACTAGGCGTAAACGAACATAAGATTACTAAAGATGATTATATTCTTTCAAATGCCTCTTGTACAACAAATAATGCCGCGCCAATGTTGGACATTATTAATGATTTGTGTGGCATAGATCAGGCGTATATTACAACCGTACATTCGTACACCACAGATCAAAGTTTGCACGACCAACCGCATCAAGATTTAAGACGTGCAAGAGCAGCTGGTCAATCCATTGTACCAACCACAACAGGTGCTGCAAAAGCTCTGACCAAAATTTTCCCCGAACTTGCGCATACCATTGGAGGTTGTGGTATTCGTGTTCCTGTGATAAATGGATCCCTCACAGACATTACTTTTAATGTCAAAAAAGAGACAACAGTTGAAGAAATAAATAAAGCTTTTGAAAAAGCAGCTCAAACAAAATTCAAAGGAATTTTGGAATACACAACAGACCCTATAGTGTCAATCGATGTGATAGGAAATCCTCATTCCTGTATTTTTGATGCACAAATGACTTCTGTTTTGGGAAAAATGGTCAAAATTATTGGCTGGTACGACAACGAAACTGGTTATTCTTCTAGAATTATTGACTTGATAAAAACACTGAGCTATTAAGAGTTTTTAATAAAATCCTTTACTATCTTTTCTAATGTACTCACATCATGAATTTGTGTTGTGATGGGTAAATAATACAACGTTTTATGTTGCAACGATTGTAGTCTTGAAAAATCTTTTTCTGTTGTTAGTACAAAAGATTTTGAGCTGATTTCTTTTAATTCTTTCTTTGAAAACTCATGATGATCATCATATTCAAGATGTTCAAAATTAAGATTTAAACGTTTTAAATAATTAACTAAAGGCTTGGCATTAGCAATTCCAGTAACCAATGTAAAATTTTTGGTTTTTAATTCTTCCAAAAAAATTGAATCTGTTTTTGATACAATTTCACTTGAATATACAATAGAGCTAAAAAACAAATTTTGATTTGGATGAAGTGCTAGTCGTTTTGCTATGTTGTCTTTTTCAATTGAACTCAAATTGTTTGGAGATTTAGTAACAATAACTGTCTGAGCGCGTTGGACTCCAGTACGCGGTTCCCGAAGATTACCTGATGGTAAAATAACATCATCACAAAATAAATTATCATAAGCTGTCAATAAAATTGAAAGTCCTGGTTTTACTTTTCTATGCTGAAAAGCATCATCTAGCAAAATGACATCTGGAGGTAAATCGAGGTGTAAAAGACGATCTATTCCTCGCTGACGATTTGCGTCAACAGCAACAGTGACATTTGGAAATTTTTGTGCAATTTGATAAGGCTCATCTCCCAAAATTTTTGCTGTAGAAGTGTTCTTGGCCAATACAAATCCTTTAGATTTTCGGCCATAACCACGACTTAAAATCGCTATATTATATTCCTTTTGAAGCAGTTGAATAAGGGCTTCAATCATGGGAGTTTTTCCAGTTCCACCCACAGAAAGATTTCCCACACATATAATAGGAGTTTTATATGATTTTGATTTAAAAATTCCAAAATCAAAACACTTATTACGAAGAAAAACAACACTATAATACAGTGGATTAAACGGAAATAATATTTTTCTTAAAAGCTTCATCACAACGAAAGTAATTATTTTATCTTTGATGTTAAACAAAATCTTATGATAGTTCAAGACATCATCAATCAGCTCGAAGAACTTGCACCTTTGGCCTATGCCGAAGAATTTGATAATGTTGGTCTTTTGGTAGGCGATAAAAACACTAAAGTTACAGGTGTATTAATCACTTTGGATACGCTTCCAAAAGTTGTAGACGAAGCCATAACGGAGAACTGTAATTTGATTGTCAGTTTTCATCCCATTATTTTCAAAGGGTTAAAATCCATTACTGGAAATTCTTATGTAGAACGAGTGGTGCAAAAAGCCATCAAAAATGACATTTCTATTTTTGCCATACATACGGCTTTGGACAATGCTTTTAGCGGCGTTAATGCAGAACTCTGCAACAGGTTAGAGCTAAAAAACAAATCCATTTTGATACCACAATCTGGAACCATCAAAAAACTAACCACTTTTGTACCAAAGCCAGATGTAGAAGCGGTCAAAAAAGCACTTTTTGAAACTGGAGGTGGCGCCATTGGAAATTACGAAAATTGTAGTTTTAGTAGTGAGGGTGTTGGTACGTTTAAAGGTAATCAAGCCTCCAACCCTGTTATAGGAAAACCACACGAATTTAAGCAGTTAAGAGAACGAAAAATTGAAATCTTGTTTGCCAAACACTTAGAATCTAAAATTCTTAAAACATTATTTAAAACGCATCCATACGAAGAAGTTGCTTATGAAATTTCGACTTTAGAAAATAAAAATCAACACATTGGTATGGGAATGATAGGCGCTTTAGAAACTCCAATGGATGAGAATACTTTTTTGGAATACGTTAAAGAAAAAATGAAGTGTAGCGTCATTAGACATTCAAAACTATTGAATAAAAACATCCAAAAGATAGCTGTTTTGGGTGGATCGGGGAGTTTTGCTATTGCAGCAGCCAAGGCTGCTGGAGCCCACGCTTTTGTAACTTCTGACTTGAAATATCATGATTTTTTTACTGCAGAAAACCAGATTTTGTTGATGGATATAGGCCATTATGAGAGCGAACAATACACAAAAAACCTTTTAGCGACCTATCTTACAAAAAAAATTCCTAATTTTGCAGTCCTTTTATCAAAGATCAATACAAACCCGGTAAAGTATAAATAAACATGGCTAAGAAGAAAGAGCTAACTGTTGAGGAACGATTAAGAGCATTGTACGATTTGCAACTCATAGATTCTAGAGTAGATGAAATCCGTAACGTTCGAGGAGAATTACCTCTGGAAGTACGTGATTTGGAAGACGAAGTTGAAGGATTTAAACTACGACTTCAAAAACTAGAAGATAGTCTTACAGATATCGATAATCAGATTAAGGCGAAGAAAAACCTTATTGAAGAAGCAAAAGTTTTAATCAAAAAATACAACGAACAACAAAAGAATGTTCGCAACAATAGAGAATTTAATTCTTTGGCAAAAGAAG